>JABFYB010000042.1 GCA_013361475.1 Hamadaea sp. | reverse complement strand
CGGGACCTCGGGATGGTCGGCGCGATTCGCGTAGCCGTCGCCCGCGTCCAGTGCCGCGCGCAGGGACCGATCCATGCGGCAAATCTGCGGCACGGGCTCCGGCTCGCGCTAGGGCTGTGGATATCGCGCCGACCGGGAATGATCCACATCCCGATTGGTGTCACATTCGGCCGCCAAAACGACACCGATAGGGATGTGGATCATCCCCCGCACCCAGCACCCAGCCGACCGTCCGTCACGAGCAGAGGGGGAGATCGTCCGCCCATCGAGCCAGCATCGTGACCAATCCGGTGAGCCTGGCCAATTCCTCCTCCGCGGTTCCGCGAACGCCGTAGGAGGCATGGCCCACGGTTCCTTCGGCGATGCACCGTCCGAGCACCGCCGGGGCGAGCCACGAGTATTTGGCCGCCCCGTACGCGCGGATGTACGACGGCACGTCGGCGAGTGATCCGGTGTATCCGCCCGCCCGCAGTCCGGCGACGTATCCGGCGGTGACCGCGGCGTCGATCTCGGGGAGTTGGGTGACGGACAGGTATCCGTCGGTGACGCTGTCGACGATGAGGTTGGCGGGGTCTTCGCCGATGCCGCCTTCGCCGACGAACGCCCAGTCCAGCAGGGTGAAGCCGGTGGGGGAGGAGAACAGGTTCATGATCCAGACGTCCAGGTGGGCCAGGGTGCGCGGAGCCGCGACCGCCCGGTCCACCTGCGACAGCCGGGCGGACCACAATGCGGCGAGCCGCTGCCGGACGGCGGCCGGCCAGACCTGCGCCAACGGGTGGTCCCAGTCGACCTCGTAGCGAGCCCAGATCGGCGTACGCTCCACATAGGAACGAAGCCAGCCGCGGGACAGCCACGGCATCGGCGGGACGCGTCCGACGAACGACGCCTGGGCCGCGCCCAGCCGTTCGGCGAACGCCTGGAAGTCGGCGGGCTGCCACGAGGTGCCGGGCGTACCGGTGACGACGTCGAGCCACAGGGCGACCGAGCCGTCCGGCCGGTCCGACGACGAGATCAGCGTCGGGGCGGCCACGCCGAAGTCGCCGTAGGCGGACGAGATCCCGGAACGGTAGGCGAACGGCTCGCGACGGTAGTAGTTCCAGTGCGCGGGGTCGTCGCTGGTCGGCCAGGCGGGGTTGCCCGACGGCGGGTCGGTCGGCGGCCGGGCGATTTTCAGCACCGCCGACGCGGCGGAGCCGTGGACGAGCCAGATCCCGCCGGTGGCCGCGTTGCCCTGATTGTGGGTGGGTTGGACGACTTCCACGACGGTTCCGAGAAAGGGGGGAATCGGGGCCGGAAGATCACTCACTGGGCAAGTATGCCCTTGTTAATGTGGTTCGACGGGCGACCACCCGCGAGTAGAGTCGGCTGCACCGCATGCGACTATGAGAGGGAGCGCGTTTGATGCTGCCGGCCGACAATCCGTTCGCCATCCCCAGCGACCTGCCCTACGAGGTTCCGCCGTTCGATCGGATCGCCGAGGAGCATTACCTCCCGGCGCTGCGAGCCGGCATGGCCGAGCAGCGCGCCGAGGTCGACGCCATCGCCGCCCAGGCCGACGAGCCGACGTTCGAGAACACGCTGGTCGCGCTGGAGCGCTCGGGCCGGCTCCTCCAGCGGGTCTCCCTCGCGTTCTACAACGTGACCAGTGCTGACACCACGCCCGGCCTGCAGGCGATCGAGGCCGAGATCGCGCCCGAGACGGCGGCGCACAGCGACGCCATCTTCCTCGACCGGCGGCTCTACGCCCGGATCAAGTCGCTCTACGACCGCCGCGATTCGCTGGGCCTCGATCCAGAGTCGGCGTGGCTGCTCGAGCGCTACCACACGGAGTTCGTCCGGGCGGGCGCTCAACTGTCCGATGAGGACGCCGAGCGACTGCGGGCGTACAACGCCGAGCTGGCGACGCTGTGCACGACCTTCAGCAACCAGCTGCTCGCCGACACGAACGAGAGCGCCGTCGTGGTCACCGACCCCGCCGAGCTGGCCGGCCTCTCCGACGACGCGATCGCCTCGGCCCGCGAGGCGGCCAAGGCCCGCGACCTGGACGGCTACGCGCTGACGCTCATCCTGCCGACCGCCCAGCCGCCGCTCGCGTCCCTGCACGACCGCGGCTTGCGCCAGCGGATTCATCAGACCTCAGTGGTACGCGGAGCGCAGGGCAACGACAACGACACGTCCGATCTCGTGCGCCGGATCGTCAAGCTGCGCGCCGAACGGGCGCGACTGCTGGGGTACCCGCATCATGCGGCGTACCAGATCGAGGACAACACCGCGCGCACCGCGGACGCCGCGCTGGGCATGCTGGCCAAGCTGGCGCCGGCGGCCGTGGCCAACGCGGAGGCCGAGCTGGCCGACCTGCAGGCGGTCGTGGACGCGGAGGGCGGCGGTTTCGCGGTCGAGGCCTGGGACTGGGCCTATTACACCGAGAAGGTCCGCAAGCAGCGCTACGACATCGACGAGGCTGAGCTGCGGCCCTACTTCGAGCTGGAGCGTGTCCTGGTCGACGGCGTGTTCTACGCCGCCGGCAAGCTCTACGGCCTCGGCTTCGCCGAGCGTCACGACCTGCCCGGCTACCACCCCGACGTGCGGGTCTTCGAGGTCTTCAACGAAGACGGCACCGCGCTCGGATTGTTCTACGGCGATTTCTACACCCGGGATGCCAAGCGGGGCGGGGCCTGGATGAACAGCCTCGTGACCCAGTCGCACCTGTTCGGGACCAAGCCGGTCGTGGTGAACAACCTCAACATCAGCAAGCCGCCGGCCGGTGAGCCGACGCTGCTGACGCTGGACGAGGTCCGGACGATGTTCCACGAGTTCGGGCACGCGCTGCACGGGCTCTTCTCCAACGTCCGCTACCCCAAGTTCACCGGCACGAAGGTCCCGCGGGACTTCGTGGAGTTCCCCTCGCAGGTGAACGAGGTCTGGATGCTGTGGCCGGAGGTGCTGAGCAACTACGCGACGCACTACCAGACGGGGGAGCGGCTGCCACAGGAGATCGTCGACCGGCTGCAGGCGGCCGCCAAGTTCAACGAGGGCTTCGCGACGACCGAATACCTCGCGGCCGCCCTGCTCGACTTGGCGTACCACACGCTGACCGTCGAGGATCTGGCGACGCCGGGCCTGCTGGACGACGTCCAGGCGTTCGAGGCCGACGCGCTCACGAAGGCCGGGGTGAACGTGCCGGCGGTGCCGCCGCGCTATCGGACGACGTACTTCGCGCACATCTTCACCGGAGCGTCCTACAGCGCCGGGTACTACTCGTACATCTGGAGCGAGGTGCTCGACGCCGACACCGTCGAGTGGTTCAAGGAGCAGGGCGGCCTGCTGCGGAGCAGCGGTGACACCTTCCGCACCGAGCTGCTGTCGCGGGGTGGGACGGCGGATGCCCTCAGCTTCTTCCGGGGCTTCCGTGGCCGGGATCCGCAGATCGAGCCGCTGCTGACGCGGCGGGGCCTCGACCGCGCCTGACCCGCGTACGCCCTTCCCGCTGGATCAGGGTTCTCGGTCGAATCATGACCCGTGATTCGACCGAGAACCCTGATCCAGCGTCGTCGACGACCGATTTTCCGGGTACGCCCACCGGGGCAGCGAGATCAGGTCACCAGGCCCTAAGCTCCGCCGGTGTCCTCCGCTGATCTTGATCCCTCGACGCACCTTGACTCGCCTACGCCGCACATTCCGACCGCGCGCCGCTCGACCGCCCGCCGCGTAGTGCTGCTGTTGGTCGCGTTCGCCCTGATCGTGGGCCTGCCGGGGGCCGCTGCCGCCGCGTACGCGTTCCGGCCGAACCGGCACTCGATCGCGCTCCCGCCCATGCCGACGCCGTCCCCGAAGCCGACGATCCCCACCTCCGTCGGGGACACGACCGCGTTGCGGATGCTGGTGGTCCGGGACGGCGTGGCGGCGGCCTTGACCAAGCTCGCCGGGGCGTTGCTGGCCCAGGACCAGGCGACGTACCTGCAGGTCGCGACGTCGCCGGGAGCGACGGCGATGCTGCGGCGGCAGTACCGCAACCTGACGGCGATGAGGGTCTCGGTGTACCGGGTCAACGCTGGGGCGCTGCTCGGCGGCGACAAACCAGGACAGTGGAAGGTCGCGTTGAACATCGACGTGTGCTTCGTCCGGCCGGACTGTGCCCCGGTACGCGTCGTCGAGCCGTCGGTCTGGCAGGACACCGCCGACGGGCCTCAGCTGATCGCCCTGAGCCCCAGCAAGACCGGCAGCCACTGGTATGAGAACACGCATCCGTGGGAGCTGGCCGATCTGTACGTGGCGATCGGGCCGCGCACGATGGTCGCCGCGACCGCCGCACTCCGCGGGCGGCTGCCGGCCGCGCTCGCCGCCGCCGAGAAGGGCGCGGCCAAAGCCGACCAGTACGCCGTCGGCGACCGGAAACCGGACCAGTATCGGGTCTACCTCGCGAGCAAGGGCGAGTGGAAGACATGGTTCGGCGGGCAGCGCGCGAAATGGGCGATCGGCTACTCGCTCTCGACGGGCCCGTACAGCGCCGATGTCGTGCTGAACAGCGCCGAGATCAGCGCGTCCTATCTGCCCGGCGTGATGCGGCACGAATTGACCCACACCGCGTCGGCGTACGGGACGTACTACTGGTCGAACAACTGGTGGCTGATCGAGGGCTACGCCGAGGCGGCTGAACATGGTCTGACCTGGGACGCGACCTCGGTGACCCGGCGCTTCGCGGACTCGGGCTGGAACGGGAGGCTGCCCGGGAACTCCCCGGCGGACAACGCCTCGGTCGCCGCGGCCAACGGCCGTTACGGCGTCGCCTTCCTGGCCGTCTACCGGCTCGAACAGCGATTCGGCCGAGCCGCCCTGATCGACTTCTTCAACCGGGTCGTCCGCGGCGGGCGGTCGTTCGCCGAGGCGTCGCCGCTGTCGTTCCACAGCGGCTGGGCGGCGGTCGAGGCCGACTTGATCCGGTTCATCAAGCGGTACTGAGCTGCACGGACGGCCCCGCCATGATCAATCGGCTACATTGGCGGGGCACGACAGCGCACCACCTCGTAACACGGGAGTTCCAGTGGCGTACCACCAGGTCATCTCGCCCGGCACCGGCGGCCTCGCGCCGCGCGCGCACGTCGTCTCCGACGCGCCCCGGCTGAGCTTGAACGGGACCTGGCGGTTCCGCTGGTGGCCGCAGGCCGGGGCGCCCGAGGATTTCGCGGATCCGCAGTTCGACGACGTGAGCTGGGCGGAGCTGCCGGTGCCGTCGCATTGGCCGCTGCACGGCGACGGTGCGTGGGGCCGGCCGATCTACACGAACGTGCGCTTTCCCATCCCGATCGATCCGCCGTTCGTACCCGACGAGAACCCCACCGGCGACCATCGGCTCGTCTTCGACCTGCCCGCGGACTGGCCCGGCGGGGACGCGGTGCTGCGCTTCGACGGCATCGACTCGTGCGGCAAGGTCTGGCTGAACGGCGTCGAGCTGGGCGTCACGTTCGGCTCGCGGCTGCCCGTCGAGTTCGCCGTCGGCCACCTGCTGCGCCCGACCGGCAACGTGGTCGCGGTCCGCGTGCACCAATGGTCCGCTGGGACGTATGTCGAGGATCAGGACATGTGGTGGCTTCCGGGGATCTTCCGGGACGTCACGCTGATCGCCCGGCCCACGGCCGGTCTGCCCGACATTCAGGTCACCAGCTCCTACGCCGAGAGCACCGGCCTGGGCACGTTGGTGGTCGGCGTGCCGGGCGGCGACGCTCGGGTGACCTGCGCCGAGCTGGGGATCGACGTCGCGGCCGGGGAATCGGTGAGCCGCCCGGTGCAGCCGTGGACGGCCGAGACGCCCCGGCTCTACCGGGTCGAAGTGGCGACCGCGACGGAACGCGCCGTCCTGCAGGTCGGCTTCCGTACGGTGTCCATCGTGGACGGTGTGCTGCGGGTGAACGGCCGGCGCATCCTGCTCCGGGGAGTCAACCGGCACGAGTTCGATCCCGATCACGGCCGCGTCATGAGCGAGGAGCTGATGCGCGCCGACCTGCTGCTCATGAAGCGGCACAACATCAACGCCGTCCGCACCAGCCACTACCCGCCGCACCCGCGGTTCCTCGACCTCTGCGACGAGCTGGGGTTCTGGGTGATCGACGAGTGCGACCTCGAGACGCACGGCTTCGAGGAGACCGGCTGGCGGCGTAATCCGACGGACGATCCGGCCTGGCGGGAGGCGCTCGTCGACCGGGCGGTCCGGATGGTCGCCCGCGATCGGAACCATCCGTCGATCATCCTGTGGTCGCTCGGGAACGAAGCCGGCGTCGGGGAGAACCTCGGGCACATGGCCGAGGCGATCCGGGGGCTGGACCCGACCCGGCCGCTGCACTACGAGGGCGACCGCTCCTGCCGCTACGTCGACGTCTACTCCCGGATGTACGCCCACCAGGACGAGGTCGCCCTGATCGGGCAGGGCGCCGAGACGGCGCTCGACGACGCCGAGCTGGACGCGCGCCGCCGGCGGATGCCGTTCATCCTGTGCGAATACGGCCACGCGATGGGCAACGGCCCCGGCGGCATCCTGGAGTACCAGCAGCTCTTCGAGCGGCACGACCGCCTGCAGGGCGGGTTCATCTGGGAGTGGATCGACCACGGGCTGCGTACGCGGGACGCCGAGGGCCGGGAGATCTACGGCTACGGCGGCGACTTCGGCGAGGAGCTGCACGACGGCAACTTCGTCTGCGACGGGCTGGTCTTCCCGGACCGTACGCCGTCGCCGGGGTTGCTCGAGTTCAAGAAGGTCGTCGAGCCGATCCGGCTGTCGCCGGCCCCGTCGGGCGGTGCGGTACGGGTGGCGAACCTCTACGACTTCGCCGAGCTGACCGACATCCGCCTGCGGTGGTCGTACCAGGTGCAGGGAGTGGTGCTGAGTGCGGGCGAGCTGACCTGCCCGCCGTTGGCCCCGGGGGCGTACGCCGATCTGCCGCTGCCGCCCGCGCCGAAGGGCGCGCCGCCGGGGGAGGCGTACTGGACGGTCCGGGCGGTGCTCGCCAAGGACACGCCGTGGGCGGCGGCCGAGCACGAGATCGCGTGGGGTCAGTGGCAGGCGGTCACCTGGTCTCCTAGGCCGCTCAACGCGGTGCGACGGCCCGCTTCGCCGCAACGGGTGGGTCCCGGGCGCTTCACGAACGGGCGGCTCACCGGCATCGGCGGCGTCACGTTCCACTCGCCACGACTGGACGTCTGGCGCGCGCCCACCGACAACGACGAGGGCTTCACCGGCAAACTGGCCGATCAGTGGCGGCAGCACGGGCTGGACCGCGTACGGGAGCGGCTGATCTCCTCCACTCTGGAGGGTGACGCGCTCGTCGTGCGTACGCGGGCCGCGGCGGCCGCCGCCGACTTCGGCCTGTTCACGACGTACCGGTGGACGGGTGACGAGGAGCGGTTGCGCCTGGAGCTGGCGATCGAGCCGGACGGGGAATGGCCGGTCGTGCTGCCCCGGTTCGGGCTGCGGTTCGGGCTGCCCGGCATGATCGACGCGGTGACCTGGTACGGCGGCGGCCCCGGCGAGGCGTACGCCGACATCCGGCAGGCCGCCCGGATCGGGCGCTTCGAGTCCACTGTCGACAAACTGCAGACGCCGTACGTCCGGCCCCAGGAGAACGGGGCTCGCATCGACGTCCGCTGGGCCGAGCTGACCGACTTCTCCGGACTCGGGCTGCGGATCGAGGGTGATCCGGTCTTCCAGCTCACCGCTCGGCGGTGGACGTCGGAGGAGCTGGCGGCGGCTCGGCATACGCCCGATCTGGTCGCGGGGGAGCGGGTCTGGGTCAACGTCGACCACGCCCAGCACGGGATCGGGTCGGCCTCGTGCGGACCGAAGACGCTGCCCGCCTACGACCTGACCGCGGCCCCGATGTCGTTCGCCGTCACCTTCAGCCCGCTCGCCTGACCCGCCCGCCTTTCTTCCCTTGATCATGGAGTTGACTGTGGTGTCGCCGGTGTGTCGGCGACTTCGGCCGCGTAGCGTTTCCGGAGGCTGTCCGGGATCGAGCTGTCGGTGAACCCGTTCACGCGCGCCTGATAGCGCGCGGGGATGAGAGCCTTGACCCGGTCGGGATAGCCGGCGCCCGACTGCGCGATGCGTACCACGGGCGGCTCGCTGAGCTGGACCGCGACGGGACCGGAGATGCGTGGTGCCACGTCCCAGGGGGTGCCGGCCGGGGCGGCGGCGCACAGGTAGTAGGCGTACGCCCAGCGCACCTCCTCGATGCGCCGGGCGTCGGCGGGTTCGTGGCCGAAGGCCTCGGCCGCGCACAGCACTCGATCGCCCTGGGCGATGTCGTGCCCGTGATCGTGATGCTCCGTCAGGGACGCGTGCTCCAGCACCGTCACGATCCGCCGGCCGAGCGCGTCGAGTAAATCCTTTTCGGACGGTCCCCGGAGGGGCTCGGCGACGCCCAGGGCGAGCAGGCTGACGACGGTCAGGGCCGCCTCCACGCGAAGCCAGAACACGTTGCGCCGCAGCCATAAGAGCATTCACATACTCTAGTGCGTCGCCGGCCGGCTCTACCGCGACGAATCGGTGCGCCAGCTGTGCTCGGGTTCGTAGCCCAGCAGCTTGCGGGCCTTGTCGATGCTGAGCAGCGTCTCGGTGCCGGTGACCTCCCGGGTCACGGTGACCTCGGGGAACACCTCGGCGGCCAGCTCCGCCGACGAGCGGCTCATCACGGTGTCGGCGTTGGCGATGATGAAGACCTCCAGCCCCGGCGTCGAGTACTCCAGCGCTTTCCGGACGGCCTGGGCGCCGTCGCGGGCGTCGATGTAGCCCCACAGGTTCCACTTGCGCAGCCGGGCGTCGGCGTCGAAGGCGGGGAAGCGGGCGTAGTCGGCGGGCTCCATGACGTTGGAGAACCGCAGCCCGATCATCTTCAGCCGGGGATCCCAGCGGCAGAACTGCGCCGCGATCGTCTCGTCGACCAGCTTGCCGAGCGAGTACGCCGACTCGGGCCGGGGCGGATGCGTCTCGTCGATCGGGATGGCGATCGGCGGGATGTCCAACGGCAGGCCGAGCAGCGTCTCACTGGAGGCCCACACGATGTTGCGAATGCCGGCGACCCGGGCCGCCTCGAAGACGTTGTAGCTGGCCGTCACGTTGTTGTGGAAGATCACCGCGTTCGGGGCGACGCCAGGTGCGGGCAGCGCCGCCAGGTGCACCACCGCGTCGAGCTGGGCGTACCGGTCGTCGACGCCGGTCAGCGCGCCCGCGACCTGCCCGTAGTCGGACAGGTCCACCCGGGTGAACCGGGCTCTCGGATCGCTCGGCGGCACCACGTCCAGGACGTGCACCTCGTATCCGTGGGCGAGCAGATCCGCCACCACTGCCCGGCCCAGCTTGCCGCTTCCTCCGGTCACCGCTACCCGTGTCATGCCCCTCATCCTGCCCGTACGCCGTCCGTGCCGACAAATCGCCGTTTTTCTGCGAACCGCCCAGACGGGCCGCTAGGTTGATCCGCGGGACCACGGGAGGATCTCGGGAAGGGGACGTGCCCAAGATGCCCAGCAAGAAGACGTACATCGCGGCCGGCGTCATCGCCGCGGGTTCGGCGGCCGCTGTCACGGCGTACGCGGTTCGCCGCAAGCGCAGCCGGGACAAGGCAGTCGACCAGGAACTCGCCGTCATGATCGACGAGGTCGAGGCCGAGCTGAGCGACTCGCCGCGGGCCGGTGACGCCGCGAAGCGGGCCGCCGCCACCGCGAAGGACGACTTGCTCGGCGCCAAGCCCGCCTTCGACGCCTGACAGCAAGATCATTGCGTCAGCCATGCTGTTTGAACGGACAAATTGCTCCGTGAAGCAGCATGGCTGACGCAATGATCAGGACTTCGTGAGGGCGGCGGTGACGCGTACCGCCTTGACGATGGCGGGGATCGAGCCGATGAGCAGCACGATGCCCCAGACGATCCCGGTGATCGCGAAGATGATGGCGCCGATGTCGTCGAGGATGCTGACGAAGATCATCGGCAGCAGGCCGTGCAGGAATTCCAGGCACAGCGTGCAGACCAAAGAGGTCAGGATCAGCAGCACGAGCCCCTTGTTCTGCAGGAATCGCGGCTGCGCCAGGATCAGCAGGATCGCCCAGGCCAGCTTGAGGAACATCAGCAGCCCGACGATGACCGACGCCTTCGCGACCGGGAAGAACCCCCAGATCGCCAGGTACGCGATCGTCCCGAACGGGAACGCGAAGACGAGCGAGATCATGATCATCAGTTCGACGAACGCGATGATCAGCATGACGATCGAGACGATGATCAGGATGATCGAGCCGATCAGCGTCGCGACGCCCTGCACCCGCCCCTGTACGCGGTCCGGCACGACCAGGCTCAACGTGAACAGACCAGTCGTGTAGAGCGCGATGATGTCGATGAAGGCCAGGTACATGATGCCGCGGCCGGGTGGCTCCGAGACGTTGCCGACGTCGCCGAGGTCGACGTCCATCCCGTTGGCGGTGTGGGCCAACGCGTTGGACGCGTCGAGCCCGCCGAGCATGAGCCCCGAGCCGAGTTCGACGAGCACGACGAGGGTGACCGCGAGGAAGGCCAGGAGCAGGAACGGTTTCCGTAGTTCGCCCATGTCTCCTCCCGGGTCATCCGGCGGTCGCGACGACGGTGCACTGGGCGCCGAGGCCCGGGCAGGTCAGCACGATCTCGGTCGTCGTGTCCACCGCGACCTGGGCGACCGCCTGATCCGGGGTCGGCGACGGCTGCGGTGACGGCTCGACGGTGTCCTTGACGCGTACGTCGGCGCCGCCGGGCGCGGGTGCGTCGACCGCGAACGCCTTCGAGCTACGCAGGGTCAACGTCTTGAGCCCGCCGGGGTCGGCCACCGTCAGCTTGCAGGTCCCGGTGAAGGTGAAGGTGGCCGGTTTGCCGTCGACCGCGCAGTCGGCTGTGACCGTCTCCGGGTCCACCGCCGACTGCTTCGCCCCGAACTTGCTCAGCCAGCTGAGGAAGCCGGGCGGGGCGGCCGGGTCGCCCTCGCCGCGGCGGCTGCCGAGCCCGACCGCCAGCACGAAGAGGACGACCAGCACCACGGCGAGGCTGATCAGCAGCACCTTCTGTTTGCCGCTCACGATCGCGGGCTCACGGCTTGATCAGGGGGATCTTCGTGATGAGCACGAGATCTCCCGGGTTGACGAGGATGCCGCTGGAGGTGATCACGATCTGGTCGACTCCGGCGTAGTACCCGGCGCTCGCCGCGTTCTTGCCGACGATGCGCAGGGTCAGGGTGTGCGTACCGGCGGCCAGTTTGAACGAGCCGACTGTCTGCAGCGCCGTCTTCCGCACGTCCGGGGTGTACCCGGCGAAGGTGCCGCCGACGAGCTGACCGTCCACGGTCCACACGGTGTCCGCGTAGTCGAACGACGTCGTGCGTACGGTGCGCAGCGCGAGCGTGGCCTCCCGGTTGGTCTCGAAGGTGACCGACAGCGTCTCGTCCACGGCGTGCGCCTGGAACCACAGCTGCCGGTTGCCGCTCCAGACGACGTTGCAGCAGTTGTCCTGGATGACCACCTGGGTCGCGCCGTTCTTCCGGAACAGTTGCGCCCCGGCGACCAGGTTCTCGCCCTCGAAGGTGAGGTTGATCGGGGTGACCGGCGTGGGCGACGCCGACGGGCTGCTGCTGGGCAGCACCTCCGGCTTGCCCTTGTTCGACACGATCAGCCAGGTCACGACACTGCCGACGAGCAGCACCAAGGCGACCGCCGCGGCGATCCACGGCCACACCGGCCTGGGCTTCTCCTTCGGCTTCCACTCGAAGGCGACCCGGCCGCTGGTTCGCGAGGACTCCTCGGGTGCGGTGTTCGCCGAGTACGCCAACCCCACGACGTCCGCGCGGGCGGGCGGCGTACCGGCCGGAATCTTGAGCTTGACCAGGAATTCGACGGATTCGTTGGGACCGACCCGCCGCTGTGGCTCGTCGACGGAGAACCAGTCGCGCTGCGCGCCGTCGCCGGGGACCACGTCGAAGACCACGGTGTCGGCGGCCACGCCCGGATTGGTGACGCTGAACTTGAGTTCGCCGGCGTTCTCCGCGTTCAGGGTGAACTGCTCGGCGAGGGGGACCACGGCCCACTCGGTCGTCATGGGGGCTCCTTGAGTGATTAGGACGAGACAGACAGCTCGAAGGTGGTGGCGGCCGGCTTCTCCACGGCGACGAGCCGGGTGACCAGGGCCAGCCGGTCGGCGGCGGCCGGCGGTACGTGGACGATCAGATGGAAGGGGCGGTCGGCGGGCTCCGCCACGGTGAAACCCGGTACGCCGGTCGCGACCTCCAGGGCGCGGCACAGTCCGTAGGGCGTACCGCGCCATTGGGCGAGGTGTGCGCCGATGGCGACCAGGTTGCGCAGGTCGCCGGGGCGGATCGGCAGGCGGGCGCCGGAGGGTGCGGCGATCACCTGGTCGAGGGCGACCCACCGGGTCAGGTACGCGGCGAGCGCCGCCGAGGTGCGGTACGCCGAGAAGAGCGAGTCGACGTCGGCGAGCAGCCGTTCGTCCGGCTCGTGCAGGGTCTCCATCGCGTCGAGCAGCGCCCCGAGCACGCTGCCCGGGACGGCGGCCCGCTGGTACGCGGCCGGCAGTAGCCGCTCAATCGCCGCTCGGCGCATCCTGCTGCACCACCTTGATGTCGTGCTCGCCGGAGCAGAGCAGCCAGGTGTCGGGGACGGTGACGACGTCGGCGGTGGACTGGTTGGCGCTGGCCGTCCACTCCACCCCGGTCGGGCTGCGGAAGACGCCGTTCGCGCCGCCCGCCAGGATCAGCCGGCCCGCCCCGGCCCCAGCGCCGCCCGAAGGCGAGGCGCCCGAAGACGAAGCGCCCGAAGACGAAGCGCCCGAAGACGAAGCGCCCGACGAACACGCGACCGCGTCCACCGGGACGAACCGCGTACGGTCGCGCAGCGGCAGACCGCAGTTGACCGAGACGGTCTTCCACTGGGGATCGGCGGCGAGCGTGTCCAGGCTGAGCACGCCGCCGCTCTGCGTCGCCGCGACGGCCAGCCCGCCGGTGAAGTCGAGCGCCCGGCAGGTGCCGCCGGTCCAGCCTCCTTGGAGGCCCTGCCACTTCACGTCGGCCTCGAACAGCCGGGTCCGGTAGCAGCCGTGCCCGGGTTTCTGCGGATCGGCTTCGCCGGTGCCGGTCCAGAGCAGGGTCGCCGGTCCGTCGTACTGGACCGACAGCACGCGGTTGTCGGTGTTGGCCAGCCCGACGTTGGCGTACGAGCCGCCGCGGCCCGCGTTCGTCGACAGGTAGACGCCGAACTTGGCCATCGCCGCCAGCGCCACTCCGGCCACGCCGCGCTCGGAGACGAAGGTACGCACGGCGTAGAAGCCGCGGTCGGCGTCAGCGGCGTCGACCTGGATCGGCAGCGGGACCGAGCCCGGCAGCAGCGGGACCTCGTAAAGCCCGGTGTCGGTCGCCACGAGCAGAATGCCGACCCCGTCGCGGTCCAGCCAGGCGACGTCCTGCGCCCGTGAGTCCAATCCGGACAGTGGCGTCCAGGTCTCGCCGAGATCTGTCGTCAGGTGCACTCGGGAACCCGTGTCCCGGTGGGTGAGGACCGCGACCGACCCCGGCCGGGGCACGATCCCGGGCCGGGACGGGGCCGGTGCGGGCACGACGCGGACGACGGTCTCGCCGTCGAACCGGCCGACCGCCTCCCAGCCCGCGCCGCCGTTCGTCGAGCGGAACAGCACACCGCCGGTCCCGGCGTACCAGGTTCGCGGCTGGTACTGGTCGGCCGCGAGGCAGCGTACGGCGGTGTCGGGCGCCTCGGCGACCACGAAGCGGACGTCGTCGACGTAGCGCACACCCGGCTCGGCCTGCTCCAGCATTCGGTACACATTGGACGCACGCAGGGGTTCGCCGAACGCCCATCCGGTCGGGTTCAACGCCGTCGGCAGTGGGCTGAGCGTCTGATAAAGCCGGTCGTGGATACGACGGGCGACCGCCTCGGCGTCCTCCTCTCGGCGTACCACCACGGTGGCCTGGATCGAGACGGCCTTGTAGCGCGCCCAGGTGGCCCGGCAGCTCGTGCCCAGCGAGCGGCGCCGTTCCAGGTCGGCCTCGGCGCGGTCGCGCGCCTCCTCGACCTCGTGGTCGTGCAGCACCGCGACCGGCAGGCGGCCGCCGGGCCGCGCCTCGTCCGGGACCGACGGGACCAGCACGACCTCGACCTCGCCGGGCCGCGCGAAGCTGTAGACGTCCGCGCGGGTGAAGGCGCGGGCACGGGCGATCGCGCCGGACTTGGCGGCGAGGATCTCGTAGTCGCGCGCGGTCACCGCGCGTTGCTGAGCGAAGAACTCGTAGGGGCCGCGCAGCATCGCGGAGTCCATCGACTCCATCGCCCGGCCACCGCGGGCGGGCTGCGGATTCGTCGCCTTCACCCCGGGCAGCGGATCACGCAGCCCGGTCAGGGTGTCCGCGCCGACGTTGCCCGCCGGGCCGCCCCCAGCGCGGTACCAGACCCGGACCTGCCGGCCCGCGGGCGGCACGGCGGCGAGAGTGGCCAGGCCGTCGGAGGCTTCAGGGGTACGCAGATCGACGGCGGGCGCGAAGGTGAAGGTGCCGGTGGAGCGGTCGACGACGTAGACCTTCGCCTGACCGGACGCGGTTGGACCGGCTTCGGCGAAGTTGGCGACCGGCCGCCAGATCTCATAGGTACGCCCCTCGTGTTCCCGGGCCGCCGCGCCCAACTCCACCGAACCGGCCGGGACCTCCACGCCCAGCAGCAGATCCAGCGACTCGGCGGTATGCGCCAGCGGAGCGCGCGCCGCTCGGAGGACCTGACCGGGTTCGCCGGTCCCGGTGCCGAGCAGTTCGGCCTCCACCAGCTCGCAGTGGTGCATGCGGACGGTGATCTCGGCCTGGCCGGAGGCCAGCAGCGCCGGTTCGGTGGTGACGAAGACGACCGGCTGCGGATCGGCGCCCCGGGCCGCGGCGACGCGGGTGCCGGCCGGGATCCGGATCGCGCCCTGGTCCGACCCGGTACGCGTGAAGGTCACGTCGGCCCAGGCGGCGGCGGGGGCGTGCCGACTGACCCCGAGCAGGTTCAGAAAGGCCACGTACGCCTTCTCCGGCAGCTGGTTCAGCCGGTAGACCATGACCTCGGTGAGGTGGGCGAACACCTCGACGAGGGCGATGCCGGGATCGTGGACGGACAGGTCCCAATCCGGGTGGGACCGCCGGATCCGCTCCCGCGCCTCGGTCACGAGGTCGAGGAAGGTCCGGTCGTCGAGGTTGGGCACGGGCAGGGTCATCGGAGGTCTCCCGCGTCTTCGGAGCCGGGCCGGGCGTAGGGGTCGAGGTCCACCGAGAAGGCCAGGACGCCCGGCGACAGGCTCGCCTTCACCCGGTAGTCGAGCCGGATGAGCAGCCGCCACGGCGCGTCCGGGTCCGGGTGCGCGTCGACGTCGATCACGTCCACGCGCGGCTCCCAGCGGGCGATCGCCTGGCGTACGTAGTGGATGGCCAGCCCGGCGGTGGTGTCGTCGTTGGGCGCGAAGAGCAGCCGATGCAGCCGGGAGCCGTAGCCGGGACGCATGAGCCGCTCGCCCGGGGTCGTCGAGAGCAGCAGGAACAGGGCCTGCCGCACGGATTCGTCGCCTTCGGTCATGGCCAGCGTCCCGGCCGAGGTCAGGCCGAGCCCGCCGGTGACGGCCGCGTCGAACCCGGCGCCCAGGAACCGGATCGCCTTCATAAGTCGGACCTCACGAACGTCTGCTGGGGATCACGGACCTTGTAGTGCACGAAGCCGGGCGGGGTGCCGTCGGTCAGGCCGTCCAGATGCGACAGCACGATCTCGTGGCCGTCGATCTTCAGCCGCTCGCTGTAGCCGACCGCGACCTTCAGGGTCTTCGCGCAGGGCTTGATCGTCGGGCCGTAGTTGGGGCAGGCGACGATGTCGCGCCCCTCCGGGTCGGTCGCGACCAGCACCGGCACCCGGCCGATGGTGACCCAGTGCTGCGAGGCCTGGTTGGTCACCCGGCCGTCGTGGTCGCACTTGATCACCGACTCGAGGTCGATCCATTCCATCGGCGTCCGCCTCCCCTCAGCCGCTCTGCTTCGCCGCGGCGGCCGCCTGATCGGCCGCCGCCTGCGGGTCCTCGGGCGCGTCGGCGTGCTGGAAGTCGACGGTCCGCGCCCGGATGACCATCGCCTTGCCGGGCGCCTGCAGCACCAGCGGCGTCGCGGCGTGCAGGGTGGTCAGGTCCGGGGTCAGCTCCAGGTAGCTGCCCACCTCGGTCTCCAGCCGCAGGCTGCGGCCACCGTCGTCCACGACGATCTGCTGCCCGTACGCCGTGCGCATCGACCAGCGTTGCGCCTTGCCGTCGTTGATCCCGGCGTCGTAAGGCTCGACCGTGCCGAACAACGAGCCGAGGACGATCCCGGCGGCCGGTTCGCCGCCCGGCAGCGCCACCAGGACGGTGTCCGCCGGATCGGGCAGCGCCACGATGCCCTTGCCCCGGCCCGCGCCCGGCAGGGCGAGGGCGAGCCAGCCCGCGTCGAGACCCCCGTACGCGGGCAGATCCACCCGAACGCGGCCCAGCCGATCGGGATCGTCCACATCGGTCACCGAACCCAAGGTGAGCACGGCGGCCGAGGACTGCGCCGGCATGGGCGGCGGCTCGGTCGAGAACCGGGTCAGATGCCCGGCGGCGTCGATCGTGTGCACCACCTCGGTCAGCACGTACGCCCCGCAGAACCGCTCGGCCACCCCGCCGATCGCGATCCGCCGCCCCGGCCGCAGCCGCCCGTCGCCGTCGGCCGTCCCGGTCGCGGTGACCCAGGCGGCCGTCCTCGTGTCCAGCCAGGCCTGAGCCAGGGCGGCCAGCTCGTCATCGCTGCGACCGGGCTGGTTGACCGCGGTACGCGTACCGCCGGCCCCGACGTCGCCGGGATCCGGCCGCAGCGGGATCCTCCGGCCGGACCGGGCCGACCCGGCGGACTGCTCGATCAGCTCGGCCCGCTGCGGATGCCAGCCGAGCGCCGTGCTGTCGCCGGCCGCCTGGTCGAGATTGGCCTCGACGCGTACGCCGAGCAGGGTCTTGCCCAGGTCGAGCGGCACGGGAAAGCCGTAGCCGTCCAACGTGATCAGCCGAAGCGTGTCGCCGTCGACCGCCAGGTGCAGCCCGGCCCGCCCGGCGACTTCGACGAGCAGTTCCAGATCCGTCTGCCGGTGTTGCAGCAGGCGCTCGACGCGGGGGCCTCCGTCATCGTCGGCGGCGTCGACCGTCAGACCGACCTTTCCGGCCAGCTCACCGGCGAGGTCCGACACCGTCACCGATTCGAAGACCCGCAGCTCCTGATGCTTGCGCAGCCGATGCAACGGGTCGTACGCCCGCGCGCGCAGCAGCGGGGCGCCGTCGGCGGCGTACTCGACCTCGACGGCAGTCACCTCACCGGCGAACAGGTCACCGGTGGTGTCGTCCAGCCGCACGGCCAGCGTCGCCCCGAGCGGGAACATCGCCGGATCCGCCCCCGACCCCGGATCGGCGGTGAAGGTCAGCTCGCACTGGCCGGGCTGGTCGAGCCGGGCCGAGACGCGTACGCCCACCAGCCGGGTCAGCGCCGACGGCGGCAACGGGGCGCCCTGCACCGTGACGGTGAGCGCGTGGGGCGTCACAGCGGTCACGGCGCATCACCGACCGTCCCCGTGAGCGGCGGTACGGCCAACGCCGTCCCCGCCTCCACCTCGAACGGATTGGTGATGCGGTTGTGCTCGGCCAGCAGCCGCCACCGCAGCGGCGAGCCCAACGCGTCATGGGCCAGCAGATCGAACCGTACGCCGGTGCCGCCCTGCGTACTCGTCTCGCCGGCTGCCCGCCCGTCGCCGGTGGCCACGATCGCCGTGCCCGGCGCGGCGGGCGTACTGGCGGCGGCGAGCTCCTCGGAGAAACCCGCCTGCGCCTGATCCGCCGACTCCGCCACCCGGACCAGCTTCAGACGCAGCCAGGATCGTTTCGGCGTACCGGTGAGGGTGAAGGCGTCGAAGCGCTCGGCGATCGCCACGATGATCCCGGGCACCAGCCACGCCTTGCCCCAGGCGAAGAAGACCTTCGGCGGGCGCGGCCAGCCGTGCTCGGTCGCCGAGTTCTCCGCGAGCATCCACAACGGACGGGTCAGCGCGCGTACGTCGGTGGGGCGCGTCTGCGCCTCCACGAAGTCGATGTCGAACAACAAGTCCAAGGTCAGCTCGGTACGCCCACCGCCGGTGAAGATCAGCGGATCGTCGGCCAGCCCCTGCCCGGTGATCTGCCCGGCCGCCGACG
>JABFYB010000231.1 GCA_013361475.1 Hamadaea sp. | reverse complement strand
CTCCTTGGCGCGGCGTTCGAGCACCGTCATCATCGTGGCCGACGGGATGTCGGCGACCTCCCGCATCGACAGGATCACCACCGGCGATCGGGCCTCGCCGACGTCCGGCCATTGCTGATCGATCCGGGGCAGCTCGGCGAAGAGGCTGACACCGCCGTAGTGCAGCACGGTGACTTCGCCGCCGGGCAGTCGCTGGGGCACCGCAGCGGTCTGCCACTTCCCGTCGGGCTGCCGGACGAGGGACACCAGCCGGGCCTGGCGGGCGGCTTGGACACAGTAGAGCAGCAGCGAGAGGACCGCGCCGAGGACGATGGCCCGCTGCAGCGGCAGGCCGGTGGTGGCGAGGAAGGTCACCGCCATCGCGGCGGTCGACAGTTTGGACGTACGCCACACCAGCGCCACGTCACGGCGGCGACCCCAGATGATCTCCGCGCCGACCACCATGATCAGTCCACCGATGACCGGCATCGGGATGCGCTCGGCCAGGGGCGCGAAGGCGAGCACGATGAGGGCCAGCCACACCCCGGAGAAGATTCCGGACCAGCGGGTCTGCGCCCCGGCGGCGACCGAGACCCCGGTACGCGACAGCGATCCGCCGACCGGAAGTGATTGGAACAGTCCGCCGGCCACGTTGGCCAGGCCTTGGCTGAGGAAGTCGCTGTTGGTGTCCAGCCGCGACCGGTCGGGGTTCGGCGCCGTCGGGCCGATGCTGGCCGCCTGCGCCAGCGCGACCAGGGCGATGGCCACCGCTCCCCCGGCCAGCGACGGCATGCTGCCCCAGTCGGGCAGGGTCAGTTTCGGCAGCGCTGCGGGGATGTCGGCGATGTCGGAGACCAGCTCGACGTGCGTACCGAGGATCGCCACGACGACGCTCACGATCACCATCGCGGCCAGGAGGGCAACGGTCCGCAGACGGCGTACCGCATGAGCCACCGCCCAGACCACGACGGTCCCGGCGCTGACCGCGACCGCGGCGACCTGCCAGGAGCCGATGTGCGCGAGCGAGTCGCCGAGCTGGACCAGCTTGTTGCCGCCGTGCGGCTGATAGCCGGTGGCATCCTTGAACACCCCGACGATGATCTGCACGGCGATGCCGATGGAGAACCCGGTCATGACCGCGTGCGAGACGAAGTTGAGCACGACGCCGAGCCGCAGCAGCCCGAGCAGGAGCATCACGAGACCGGTGAGCACGGCGAGCGCGGCGATGTTGCCCGTCGTGAAGTCGAGCTGCGCGTCGGCGAGTACGCCGTTCGCGGTCAGCGCGATCGCGCTGGTCAACGTGGTGACCATGAGGACGGTGCGGGCCGTCAGGGAGCCGACGATCGCCGGCACCACTCCGGCGAACAGCCCGGCGATCGGATTGAACCCCGCGATGGACGCGTAGGCCATGCCCTCGGGGATGCTGAACAACCCGGTCACCAGTCCGGCGGCCGCGTCCGCCCAACGAGGGCGGCCCAGGCGCAGCCTCACGGTCCGATCAGGTGCCGGAGCACAGCCGCCGTCATGCGCCGGTCCCCCACGTGTCGTGTGCATGCGATGTCCCGACAGCATAAATCCGTCAAACCACCCATGACGGTCGTTTCACCGATCCGGGCGGCGACTCGCCGCCGTCAATCGCCGCGTATACCGCATATGCCGGTATTGTCCGGCGAGTTGCGTTGCCGAATCGAAGGGTCGTGGGGATGAGGACACCCCGAGGACGCGCCACGGGAATCGGGGCGATCACGCTGGCCATGGTGCTCGCGATACCGGCGTACGCGTCGGCTCGGGCTCCGGCCTTCCAGCCGCCGGAGGTGGCGGCGGCTCCATCCGACAACCGAGCCGAGTACCACGACGGCAACGTGACGACGTGCGCCGACGTGACCGGCGTACCGGACGACGACATCCAAGTGGGCGGGCAGGGCGACGCCAACGCTCAAGACCAGTACGTGATCGGCACGACGGCCGACGGCAAAGAGGTCAACGTCGCCATCACCCCGGCCGGCACGGCCGCCGGAGTCGTCGTCGACGCCGTGGTCGTCAAGGGCGGCGACGGCTACAACGTCTACCGCGCCCCGTACGTGCCGCCGACACTGCCGCCGGACCAGAACTACATCTCGCCGCTGACCAACGGCGGCAACGTGCCCGACATCAGCCACTGGTTCGTCTGCTACCACCTCGAAGAGGCCCCGGGCACGAACGAGCACGCCGTGCTGAGCAAGATCGTGATCCCGCCGCCCGGCGTACCGGTCGAGGATCTGCCCACCACCTACACGGTGACGGTCACCTGCGCCGGGTTCCCGCCCTTCGACGTCACCTTCAACTCCGGTGGCGGCGCGGCCGTCGCCGGGCAGGAGAAACTCGACCTGGTCCCGGACGGCACCGTCTGCACCGTCGCCGAGCAGGGCACGGGCGGCCTCCCCGACGGCAGCGAGGTCACCTACATCCCGGCCGACGCGGCCACCACCGGTGTGGTGAAAGGCGAAGATCCGCTGATCGCCGTCGTGGTGAACAACTTCTCCGACGTCGACGTGGAGACGACGAGCCTGCAGGTGACCAAGGTCGTCGACGCGGCCGCCGGAACCACCGTGCCCGACAGCTTCACTTGGGGAATCTCCTGCGAGGACACCCACGGCGACCCGACCGGGCAGATCGACGGCAAGCTCACACCCCAGGTCGTCACCGTGGCCGCCGGCGGCACGGTCCTGGTCGAGGACATCGCCGTGGGCGCGCACTGCGCCGTGGAGGAAGACACCTCGTCGCTGCCGGCCGGCTGGTCGGCCGCGTACACCGTCGGCGACGGCCAGCCGAGCGCGCAGTTCCCGGTCTTCGAGGTCGACGACGATCAGGCCGTCACGGTCACGATCACGAACACCTTCGCTCCCGTACCGTCGGCCTCGCCGACCGGCCCGGCCCTCGCCAACACCGGCGACCCGGTCAGCCGCGTGCTGTGGTGGGCGCTGGGACTGCTGCTGACCGGGGTCGTCCTCGTCGGCTTCGCCGCCCGACGGCGTACGCGGTCGGCACGCTGACCGTCGCAACCGATTGTGGGCTGCGCCATTCACCGGCGCAGCCCACTCGCGTTCCCGGGACGGCCGGGCATGATCATCAGATGCGTACGCGAGTTCTCGCAACCTTCGCCGTGATCGTCCTGCTCCTGTGCGCCGGAGCCGGAGTGACCGTCTGGCGGTGGCGGTCGCAGGAGAAGGACCGGCGCGACCTGTCCGCCTTGACGATGGGTTCGCCCTGGCCGCGTACGCAATTGCTGCTGCCCGACGATCTGCCGCTCGACCGCGCCCTGGGCGAGGTCGGCCGGGACGGGTTAACCGTCTCGTACTCGGTCGACGGTCAGCCCCTCGGGTACGCCATCGAGCTGCTCGACGACCGTGGCGAGCCGGTGTGGAGCGTGAGTTGCGGCGCGCGGGCAGTCGTGGTCTGCACCGATCTCGGCAACGGCTACACCCACGTCAAGGTGCTCGACACCGACAACAGCGATCCGGCCACCATCGTGCGCCGCCGTGACGGCGACCGGATCTACAGCGCCACCGTGGCCGGCGACCGTCCCGAGTGGATTCCGCGACTACGCGGCATCGTCACGAACGTCCACCGGCCCAGCGACGAGGAACTGCTCGAGATCCTCCGGTTCGACGGCTATCAGACCGACTGGAGCTGAGCCGCCTGCATGATCTTGATCAGGTAGGTCAGATCGTCCTCGAAGCTCAGCTCCCGCAGGATGGTGGTGGGCTGGCCGTCGCGCAGACGCCACACGAACGCGTACATGACCGGGCCGCCTTCCTTGACGCGGCGCATCACGACGATCCCGTAGTCACCGAAGGTCGTCGCAGCCGGGAAGGTGGCGTCGTCGGCCGGCTCGAGCGCCTTGCCCTGCGCCTTCATGTCCGCGAAGCGCTGCATGAACTGCGCCTTGGTGATGGTGACGACCTGTCCGGCCTGGTCGACGCGCAGGTTCTGGAACTCGTCGTCGTAGCAGGCGCCGAGCCGGTCGAGGTCCATGGCCACGCCCGCGGCGAGGTAGGCCCGCATGGCGTCGACGAGAAGCTGCTCCATCGGATTACCTTCTTTCTGTAACGGCGTTATATGAGCTTGGCTCGACTGTAGCTGTAACGGCGTTATAGAGTCAAGGACTGTGACGCTCGATACCGGCAAGATCACCGACGCCGCCCTCGACCTGCTCCGGGAAGAGGGCCTCGACGGGGTGACCTTCCGCAAACTGACCGCACGCCTGAACGTCAAGGCGCCCGCGATCTACTGGCGCTTCGCCGGAAAGCAAGAGCTGCTGGAGGCGATGGCCGAGGCGATCCTGGCCACCCGCCTGGCCGGCCTCGGCCCCCACGACGGCCGCGAACCGTGGCAGGACTGGTTCACCGACCTGCTGCACCGCCTGCGCCAGGCGATGCTCGACTACCCCGACGGCGCACGCGTCGTCACCGGAGCCCGGCCCCAAGGCACACCGACCCTCGGCCTACTGGCCGAGCACGCGCTGTCGGCCGCGGTCACCGCCGGACTCGACCTCGCCGACGCCGCCGCCCGGGTGTTCACCGCGCTCCACTTCACCTACGGCCGCGCGATCGAGGAACAGGACTCCACCGGAGCCTCCATAATGGACGACACGGCCCGTGCGGAGTTCGCGGCCCAGTTCCCCACCGTCGCCCGCGTCCTCCGACATTCGACCGAGAAGTCGGTGACCGCCCGGGACGCCTTCGACGCCGGACTCCAGCTCATCCTGCGATAATCGGCCTTGCCAAGCGGATCGCCTCCGGCCAAGATTGTCCGTGGGATGAGAGTTGTACTCCACGAAAACACGCGGCTCGGCTACGCCGCGGACAGCCTGGCCGGACTCTCGGTCGGCGACGCGCTAGGGGCGCAATACTTCATGGTCGGCCCGAAGGTCGACGATCTGCTGAACGGAATCGTGCCGCCACCGGTCTGGGAATGGACCGACGACACCGAGATGGCCTGCTCCGTCTACTGGCTGCTGCTGGAAAAGCAGCTGATCGACCAGGATCTGCTCGCGCAGGTCTTCGCCGAACGCTGCGAACCCAACCGCGGCTACGGCGTCGGCGCCTTCACGATCCTGCACAACGTCCGCAAAGGCGTACCTTGGCGGGACGCCGCCGGTGCCGCCTTCGACGGACAGGGCTCCTGCGGCAACGGCGCCGCCATGCGCGTCGCGCCACTGGGTGCGTACCACGTGGGCGAACCGGCGCGAGCCGCCGCCCAGGCCGCGCTGTCCGCGGAGGTGACCCACGCGCACGCCGAGGGGGTGGCCGGGGCCGTCGCGGTCGCGGTGGCCGCGAGCGTCGCGGCCGCCGGTCGAATCTCAGGGGTACGCCCAAAGCCGGGCCCGTTCCTGGACGCGGTGCTGGCACTGACCCCCGAAAGCACGGTACGCAAAGGCATCTCGCGAGCGCGGCGCATGCTGCACCTGCCGCCGGACGAGGTCGCGTACGAGCTGGGCAACGGCAACCTCGTCACCGCTCAGGACACCGTGCCGTTCACGCTGTGGGCAGCGGCCAAGCACCTCGACGACTACCCCGAAGCGATCCGCACCTGCGTACGCGTCGGCGGCGACATCGACACGACAGCCGCGATCGTGGGCGGCATCGTGGCCTCGTTCACCGGCGCCGACGGGATCCCGGAGTCCTGGCTGGCTTCGCGGGAACCGCTGCCGACCTGGCTCAACGAGACCCTCTGATCGGCCGACGTGCTCCCGGGTAGGTCAGTGCGCCAGCTTGTACGCTCGCGCGGCGAGCACGATCTGCTCTGGCGGCAGGCTGAGCACATCGAGTTCCAGCCTGATCTCGTCCTGGGCGCGCAGCGTCCAGATCAGCGCGGGCTTGGTGTGATCGTCGCCCGGCGACGGGCCGACCAGGGACACGCCCAGCACGTCCGACCAAGGAATCACCGGCGCGAAGCCGAACCGTACGCCGCGGTCGTCCAGGCGTATCGGGAGACGGCGCAGGTGCCTGCCCCACGACGCCCAGGCGGCGACCGCCCCCGCGCCGAACGCAATGGTGAAGTGGACCGACAGGAGACGGTGGACGTCGCCCGAACCGGGCCGGATCGCGGTCAGCAGCATGACGAAGCCCACCGACGACAGAGCAATCAGACCTATCGTGAGCAGCGCCTTGCGTACTCGTGGCTCACCGTGGACGACCAACGGCTGGGCGAGCTGGACGGGCGCGCTTTGGATGACCTTCCGCAGGTTCGGCACCTCCGCCGTCGCGGGCGGCGGCCCATCGTCGGACGGCTTCCGGCGGCCGGCCAGCCACCTCACCACCTGGACGAGCACGGCCGTGACCACCGCCGTCACGAAAACGCCGAACACCACCAAGCCGGAAGTATCGATGACGCTGTTGAGCGACAGAATCCCGAAGTACTGCAGTGCGATCAGGAGGCCCAGGATCGCAGCGATCGGCAGCCGCACCATCGCCCGGCGAAGCCACGACCGAGCCGGTTTCCGGTCGCGCAACAGGCCCGCGATGACCGCGGCCACGGCCGGATCCGTCGCCGCCTCCCCTCGCTCGGCCTGCCGGCGCGCGTCGCGGCGCACGGATTCCGGCAGAGCCGCCCAGGCGGTGCGGGCGGCCCGCTCGGAGGGAATCTCGGTCACCGGCTCAGGGTAGTGATCGCGCACAAAACCGTGCGGCCCATGATCATGGCACGCGGTGTTCTGTGGACGGGGTCGCTCGACCCCGTGACGGCGTACCCGCCCCACCCCCACGGAACTCCGCCCCCGGCGGAGGTCGACGCCGTCGGATATCGTGCCGCGCATGATGGCGGGGGAAGGACCGGACGCGCTGCGGCGCTGGAAGATCATCGCGATGACGAACGCGTTCGTCGCGGTCGCGGCGGTGGCCGGGCTGATCGGCTGGGTCGCCCGTGGCTCGGATCGCTCGGACGGCGTAGCTACCGCGCCGGTCGCGACGTTCACCGGCGGCGGCTGGACTCTCACCAACCAATGCGAAGGAGTCCGCTCTGAGCGGTTGTCGATCGGCATGCCCATCAAGATTGTCGACAGCACCGGCGCTGAACTCGCAGCCGGCAAGATCATGCGCGATCCGCTGAACTTCGACGGTACGTGCCGTCAGGAGTTCATCATCGACAACATCCCGGCCGGGCGGGGCGTGTATCTGCTCGAAGTCGGACACCGGCGGCATGCGGTGGCGGAGGCCAAACTTCGCGACAACGAGGCGGAACTGCCGCTGGTGCTGTAGCACCGCACGTCTACGTGACGAAGTGGCAGACCGGACGCGGCGCTCGCACGTCACTTGACGACGTAGAAGTCCGGGTGCCGCAGCCAGGCCGCCATCGCCGCCCGGTCGAGGAAGTAACCGCCGTCGACGAAGACGCAGCGGCCGTACTGGTTGAAGTAGTCGTCGAGCCCGATGATGGGCGCTCGGCCGTAGGGCCGGGCGATGTCTCCGTCGACGTCCACCCAGCCGTCGGTCGCCTCGGCGATCCGCAGAGCGGCGGCGGTGGGCTCGATCGCGGTCACCACCCCGAGCCCTGGTCCGCTCACAGTGCGTCCGGTTCGGGCTCGGTGACGGGAGCGGTGATGGGATGGCCGAGGCGGGCCAGCTCGATGACGAGCGCGCCGATGTTCCAGGCGTCGTCGTCGCCACGGTGGTGGCGTCCTTCCAGCGGCAGGCCGGTGTGGGCGAGCGCTTGGCTCATCCCGATTCCCCGGCGGAAGCCGAATGCGTCCGCGAAGTGTTGCTTGACGTTGATGTGGCGGCTGCCGAACGGGTACGCCGCTCCCGAGCCGCATTGCCGTTCGAACTGGCGGCGGTCGTACTCGCCCCAGCTGGCCCAGGTCCGGAAACGCCCACGCAGGTCGGAGCTGATGAGTGCGCACGCCGCCGGGAAGTCCAGGCCGCCGTCGACATCGGATTGGGTGAGCCCGGTCAGCTCGGTGCAGAACGGGCTGACCCGCGAGCGGCGCGGGCGGACCAGGATGCGGCGGCGTTCGACGCGTCGCCAGTCGGCGGTGTCGACGACGCAGACGCCGATCTCGATGATCTCGCTCGACTCGCCGGCCGGCGGCCGGTCGGCCCAGCACGTCGCCTCGACGTCGATCACGTTGACGAGTCTTCCGAAGGCCTCCTCCACGAGAACGGAAGGTAGGCCTCCGGAAGACCGTCGGGCAACCGATATCAGCGGAACGCCGGGGCGTTGCGGCGCGCCCATTCGGCGAACGGCGTACCGGGCCGGCCGAGGATGCGCTCGACGTCCGGGCTGATCTGCTGCTCCTCGGCGGTCGGCGTACCGAGGATGGCGAGCGTGCCCTCGGCCACGGGCGCGGGCATGAACTGCGTCATCTCGGCGTATGCCTCGTCGCGGGTCTGCTCGACGAACCGGACCGGTTCACCGAGCGCGGCCTCGATGGCGGCCGCCCGCTCACGCGGGGTGGTGAGCGCCGGTCCGGTCAGGACGTAGAACTGTCCTTTGTGGCCGTCCGAGGTGAGCACGGCCGCGGCGGTGGCGGCGACGTCGTCCGGGTCGATGAAGGGCAGGCCGACGTCACCGTAGGGGGCCGGCGCCACTCGGGCCGTCTTGATCGGCTGCACCCAGGCGTACGCGTTGGAGGCGAGCCCGCCCGACCGCAGGATGGTCCAGTCGAGTCCGGACCCGGTGACCGCGTTCTCGAAGGCGACGGCGTGCGCGTAGGAGGCGGGCCGGGTGCCCGCGCCCTGTGAGGAGAGCAGCACGATGCGGCGTACGCCCGCCGCCCGGGCCTCAGCGACGATGCCGTCCGGGTCCTCCCCCGCGACCAGCAGGAACAGCGTGTCTGCGCCCTCGAGGGCGGGTCGCAGGCTGGCCGGGTCGGCCAGGTCGGCCGCGACGGCGCGGACGCCTTCCATGGAGTCCGGCTCGATGCCGCGGGAGACGGCGGTGACGGCCTGGCCCGACGCGGCGACCAGGCGGACGAGCGTGCGGCCGACGTTGCCGGTGGCTCCGGTGATGACGATCATTTCGGTACTCCTAAGTTAGTTGGCTGACTCACTTGTTGAGGACGCTACCAACGCTCGCCGGAGCCGGATACGATAAGTGAGATGGCTAACTCAGAAATGCCGCAGGCGCGATCTTCTGCTAAGCGCCGCCGCTTGTCCGCCGCCGCCGCGCAGGTGCTGCACCAGCGCGGCGTCGAACGCACGACGATCGCCGACATCGCACGCGCCGCGGACGTGCCGGTCGGCAACGTCTACTACTACTTCAAGACCAAGGACGACCTGGTCCACGCCGCGCTCGCCGAGCAGGCGCAGTCGCTCGCCGAGCTGACCGACGTCCTGGAGAAGCAGGACGATCCGATCGATCGCCTCCACGGGCTCATCGACGCCTGGGTCGGCCAGCGCGACGTCGCCGCCCGCTACGGCTGCCCCACCGGATCATTGGCGACCGAGATCGACAAGCGCGACGAAGGCGACCTCGACGCCGAAGCCGGCCGGGTCATGCGGCTGCTCCTCGACTGGTGCGAGACCCAGTTCGCCGCGGCGCGCGTACCCGACGCGGCCGGCCACGCGCTCACTCTCGTCTCGGCGTACCAAGGCATGAGCGTGATGGCGAACGCGTTGCGGGACCCGGAGGTCATGACACGCGAAGGCGCGCGGTTGAAGCGCTGGCTGGACGCGCTCAGGCCGTAGGGACCAGGCGGATGGTCGCCTCCCGCGCGCCGGGATTCACCACGCTTCCCACGATGTTCGCGCCATACCGGCCATACTTCGACTTGTACGCGTTGTCGATGCGGTCGTTGAGCTTCTTGTCGGGGTCGACGACGAACGCCACGTCCTTGTCGACGCCGCCGGCGTGGATGTGACCGGCTTCGCGAGTCCGCGTACGCCGGAACCAGGTGCCGCCGCGCCCGTGCATCGAGCGCACGTAGAGGTCGTCGCCGTCCCGCACGACCCACATCGTCACCGGGTCACCCAGCGTTCCGTCGCGGCGCTGCGACGCCAGCTCCACTTCGTCGGTGCGGTCGATCCGGCTCAGCTCTTCGGTGGTCCATCCGGGCATCGGGTCCTCCTCGGCTCTTTCTGCCTGCGTACCACGAGCCGGGGCGTGACGTGGGGGTTCGCCCGGATCCCCCGCTTCTCAGCGCAACGGCCGGCAGCTCGCCCGCACGACGAGTTCGGTGGGCAGCCGGACGTGGATGTCGCGCTCGACGCCCGCGATCAGATCCACCAGCAGGCGCAGCGCCTCCGCCCCCATCTGCTGGAGCGGCTGCTTGATGGTGGTCAGCGGCGGTGACGCCATCGCGGACTCGGGCACGTTGTCGAACCCGATGACCGACAGGTCGTCCGGGACGGACAGACCGAGGCTGTTGGCCGCGTGCACGGTCGCGATGGCCGACAGGTCGTTGGCGGCGAACACCGCGGTCGGCCGGTTCGCCTGGCTGAGCAGTTCCCGGGCCGGGCCCTCCGCGGTCTCGGTCCGGTAGCCGCCGACGCGGACGAGTGTTTCGTCCACAGTCACCCCGGCGGCGGCCATCGCCTCCCGGAAGCCGACCTCGCGGAGGCGAGCCGACTCCAGATCGGGCCGGCCGCCGATGAAACCGATCCGGCGATGGCCGAGTTCGAGCAGGTAGTTGGTGGCCAGCTGGGCTCCGGCGAAGTTGTCGGAGTCGATCGTCGGCATGCCGGACGGTCCGGTGTGCGGGTCGATGGCGACGACGTGGACGCCCTGCTTAGCTTCGAGGACTGTAGGCGTCACCAGGATGGCGCCGTCGATGAGGGTCCCGGACAGCCGGGCGAGCGATCGCCGTTCCCAGCCGACCTTCGAGCCGCGGGTGCCCGCCGCGTACGCGAGCAGCTCGTAGTCGGTCTGGTCGGCGGCGGCCGACGCGCCCTTGAGCAGCTCGGTGGAGAACGGCTCGAACTCCGCCACGAGGATGCCCAGGACATGGGTGCGGTGGCTGCGCAGGCTCTGCGCACCCAGGCTCGCCTCGTAGCCCAGCGTCTCGATGACCTGCTGCACCCGGTCGACGGTCGACTGCGAGACGCCCCAGCGTCCGTTGACGACTTTCGAGACGGTAGCCACCGAGACGCCTGCCGTTCGGGCGACGTCCGACATCTTCACGCGCTGGCGGATCTCCACGGAGGGATCATAGTTGGCCGCGCCCGTTGAGAAAACGTTATCGACATCGATTGACAGTCCGTTACGAGACTGTAAAACTCTTGCCCACATGAGCGCCTCAGGACGACCTTTAGGGAGATCCCATGAGAACCAAGCGCCGCTCAGGCGTCATCTTCGCGCTGGTCGCGACGGTGGGCCTGGCTGCTAGCGGGTGTTCTAGCGCCGACGACGAGTCCCCCTCCGGCGGCGGTGAGCTGTACAAGAACCCCGTGGTCCTGAACTGGTGGCACAACGCGAACCAGGCCGGCCCCCTCCAGACGTACTGGCAGAAGGTGGCCGACGACTTCCACAAGCTCCACCCCACGGTGACGATCAAGATCACGGCGATCGAGACCAACGAACTGCAGCGCAACCGCATCCCGGCGGCGATGCTCAGCAGCAGCCCGCCGGACGTGTTCCAGGCGTGGGGCGGCGGCGAGATGGTCGAGCAGGTGAAGTCCGACTACCTGAAGGACATCACCGCCGAGACCAAGACCGAGGTCGGCAACATCGGCGCGGCGACGAAGATCTGGTCGGTCGACGGCAAGCAGTACGGCCTGCCGTTCTCCTTCGGCATCGAGGGCTTCTGGTACAACAAGGACCTCTTCGCCAAGGCCGGCATCTCGGCTCCGCCCACCAGCATGGACGAGCTCAACGCGGCCGTGACCAAGCTCAAGGCCGCCAACATCACGCCGATCGCCGTCGGCGCCGGTGACAAGTGGCCGGCCGCGCACTGGTGGTACAACCTGGCCGTACGCGAGTGCCCCGCGACCGCGCTGGCGGCCGCGTCCTCCGACGGCAAGTTCGACGACCCGTGCTTCGTCAAGGCCGGCGAGGACCTCAAGACCTTCCTGGCGACCACGCCGTTCCAGAAGGACTTCCTCGCGACCTCCGGCCAGGTCGGCGCGACCAGCTCGGCCGGTCTGCTCGCCAACGGCAAGGCGGCGATGGAGCTGATGGGCCACTGGAACGGCGGCACCATGCAGACCCTCACGCCGGACCAGAAGGAGCCCAAGTTCCTCGGCTGGTTCCCGTTCCCGTCGGTCGCCGGCGCGGGCGGCAGCCAGAAGACCATGATGGGCGGCGGCGACGGCTTCTCCTGCTCGAAGAAGGCCCCGGCGGAGTGCGTCGAGTTCCTGAAGTACATCGTGAGCCTGGACGTCCAGAAGGGCTTCGCGGCGACCGGCTCGGGCATCCCGACCGTGAAGGGCGCCGAGAGCGGCCTGGCCGACCCGGTGATGCAGACCATCGCGCAGGCCACGCAGTCGGCTGAGGGCGTACAGCTCTGGCTCGACACCGGATTCGGCGCGAAGGCCGGCACCGCGATGAACGACGCGATCGTCGCCATCTTCGCCGGCAAGGGCGAGCCGCAGGGTGTCGTCGACGCGTTGAAGAAGGCCACAGCCCGGTGACCACCACCGGTTCGACGGTTCTCGCCGGTCGCGCTGACGCGCGGCCGGCGAGGCCCCGTCCCAATGGGACCAGCCGCGCTGCCCGGACCCGCCGCAAGTGGTACGAGATCATCGGTCTCACCGGGCCGGCGGTGATCGTCTTCACGGTGTTCGTGCTGGCACCGATGGCGTTCGCCGTCTACTACAGCCTCTACCGCTGGAGCGGGTACGGCTGGCCGACCGAGTTCAAGGGGCTCGACAACTACTTCGGCGAGTACGGGGCGTTCAAGGATCCGATCTTCCTGGACGCGTTGCGTAACAACGCGATCATCCTCGTCGGGTCGCTGGTGATCCAGGGACCGCTGGCGCTGGGGATCGCGCTGCTGCTCAACCGGAACTTCCGCGGGCGGTCGGTCTTCCGGCTGCTCGTCTTCGTGCCCTACGTGCTGTCCGAGGTCACCGTCGGCATCATGTGGCAGCTGATCCTGCTACGCGACGGCACCGCCGACTCGATTCTGAAGAGCGTCGGCCTCGGCGACCTCATCACCGGATGGCTGGCCGATCCGTCCGTCGTCATCTGGACGATGCTGTTCATCCTGACCTGGAAGTACACCGGATTCGCCCTCATCCTGTTCCTGGCCGGGCTGGCGAACGTCCCGCCGGAGCTGACCGAGGCGGCGGCGATCGACGGGGCGAGCTGGTGGCAGACCCAGCGGCACGTGACCCTGCCGATGCTGGGCTCGACGATCCGCATCTGGATGTTCCTGTCGATCATCGGGTCGCTGCAGGTCTTCGACGTCATCTGGGTCGCGTCGTCCCCGGCGGTCCGTTCCCTCGGCGCCTCCAACACCATGGCCACCTACATGGTGGATCACGGCTTCAACCAGCGCGAATGGGGCTACGGCAACGCCGTGGCGGTGATCCTGTTCGTCATCTCGTTCGTCGCCGCCGTGGTGTTCCAGCGGTTCGTGCTCCGGCGCGACATCGAGGGCGCCCTGACCACTCGGAAGGGGTGACCGGCATGGTCACGACCACCCTGCCGCACTCCCGGCAGCGACGGCCGTTCTCGTGGGCCAACCCGCTCACGTACGCGCTGGCGCTGGCGGTCGCCGCGGTGTCGTTCGCGCCGGTGATCTACGTGATCCTCGGCGGTTTCCGCACCACGGGCCAACTGGCCGCCGATCCCGCCGCGCTGCCCGACCCCTGGGTCTGGCACACGTACTCCAACGTCATCACGCAGTCGAAGTTCTGGTCGGAGGTGCTCAACAGCACCCTCATCGCCGCCGGAACCACCCTCGGCGTGGTCGTCCTGGGGGTGTGCGCGGCCTTCGTCCTCTCGCGGTACCGGTTCCGCGGGCGGGAGGCCCTGTACACCTACTTCACCATCGGGCTGCTGTTCCCGGCGGCGGCCGGGATCCTGCCGCTCTACCTGCTGCTGCGCGACCTCGACCTGGCCAACACCTATCTCGGCGTGATCATCCCCCAGGTGGCCTTCCAGCTGCCGATCACCATCGTGATCCTGCGCCCGTTCCTGGCCGCGTTCCCCGCCGAACTCGAAGACGCCGCCTCGATCGACGGCGCCGACCGGCTCGGCTTCTTCTGGCGGATCCTGCTGCCGCTGTCCAAGCCCGCGCTCGTCACCGTCGCCGTCCTCGCCTTCGTGGCCAGCTGGAACGCCTTCCTGCTGCCCCTGCTCGTCTTGCAGAACGAAGGGCTGCACACCCTCCCGTTGGGCGTACAGAACTTCTCGGCCGAGCACAGCCAGGACACCGCCGGGATTCTCGCGTTCACGTCGCTGGCGATGATGCCGGCGCTGCTCTTCTTCAGCCTCGCCGAACGGCACATCGTCGGCGGGCTCCAGGGCGCGGTGAAGGGCTAGTGCCGCACCGTTCCCGCACCACCCGGTTCCTGCGCCACAAGGTAAGAAGGAGCACACCATGACCGAGGTCTCGGCCTTGGCCGGCACCGGCCCGCAATCGCGGCAACGCCTCCTGGCCCTCCTCGCCCAGATGACCCTGGAGGAGAAGCTGGCCCAGATCGTCGGCTTCTGGGAGAAGGAAGACGGCGACGCGGTCGCACCGCTACAGGGCGACTTCGGTGAACCGCCCACCCTGGACACGTTCACCCGGCACGGGCTCGGCCACCTCACCCGGGCGTACGGGACCAAGCCGGTCGACGCCGACGAACGGGCGCGGTGGCTCTGGGAATTCCAGCGCGGGCTGGTCACCAACACCCGCCTCGGCATCCCCGCGATCGTCCACGAGGAGTGCCTCACCGGGTTGTCGGTCTGGAAGGCGGCCACCTTCCCCACACCGCTGGCCTGGGGCGCCTCCTTCAACCCCGGCCTCGTCCGCGAGGTCGCCGGGGCCATCGGCGAGTCGATGCGGGCGCTCGGCGTCCACCAGGGCTTGGCGCCCGTGCTCGACGTGATCCGCGACCCCCGCTGGGGACGCGTCGACGAGTGCATCGCCGAGGACCCCTACCTCGTCGGCACCATCGGCACCTCCTACGTCCAGGGACTGCAGGAGCAGGGTGTACACGCCACGCTCAAGCACTTCGTCGGCTACTCCAACTCCCGCGCCGGGCGCAACTTCGCCCCCGTCCACGCCGGTCCCCGCGAGGTCGCCGACGTGCTGCTCCCGCCGTTCGAGATGGCCATCCTGGACGGCAACGCCCGCTCGGTCATGCACTCGTACGCCGAGATCGACGGCATCCCGGTCGCCGCCGACCCCACCCTGCTCACCGGTACGCTGCGCGAGCAGTGGGGCTTCGACGGAACCCTCGTCTCCGACTACTTCGGCGTGGCGTTCCTGCAGCTGCTGCACCACATCGCCGGTGACCTCGGTGACGCCGCCGTCCAGGCGTTGACCGCCGGCATCGACGTCGAGCTGCCCACCGGGGACGCGTACGCCGCGCCGCTGGCCGAAGCGGTGCGCGCCGGGCGGATCGACGAGGCGTACATCGACCGGGCGGTGTTGCGGGTGCTGGCCGAGAAGCTGGAGCTGGGTCTGCTCGACGCGAAGTTCGAGGAGGAGCCGCCGACCGGTGTGGACCTCGACTCTCCCCGGCATCGCGCGCTGGCCCGCAAGCTCGCCGAGGAATCGGTGGTGCTGCTGCACAACGACGGTACGCTGCCGCTGCCGGCCGGCCGCCGGCTCGCCGTCATGGGGCCGAACGCCGATCGGATGGGTGCGTTGTTCGGCTGCTACTCGTTCGTCAACCACGTGCTGCCGCAGCATCCCGGGACCGATCCGGGCATCGAGGCGCCGACCGTGCTCGACGCGCTGCGCGACGAGTTCGCCCAGGTGACGTACACCCCGGCGTGTGCGGTGGACGACGACGATCGGTCGGGCTTCGAGGCGGCGGTCGCCGCGGCCACCAGCGCCGACGTGGCGGTGCTCGTCATGGGCGACCACGCCGGACTGTTCGGGCGCGGCACGGTCGGCGAGGGCTGCGACCGCGACGATCTGGAACTGCCCGGCGTCCAGCGGGACCTCGTCGAGGCGGTGCTCGCCACCGGCACGCCGACGGTCCTGGTGCTGCTCACCGGCCGTCCGTACGCCGTGGACTGGGCGATGCGGCGGTGCGCCGCGGTCGTCCAGGCGTTCTTCCCGGGCGAGGAAGGCGCCGCCGCCGTGGCGGGGGTCCTGGCCGGAACCGTCAACCCGTCCGGCCGGCTGCCGGTCAGCGTCCCCCGCTCGGCCGGCGCGCAGCCCTACTCGTACCTGCACGTGGCGTTGGGCGAAGGCGACGAGGTCACCAACCTGTCGTCGACCCCGGCCGCGCCGTTCGGGTTCGGCCTGTCGTACACGACGTACGCGTACGACGAGCTGAGCGCGCCGGAGCAGGTGCCCACCGACGGCTACCTGCCGGTCGTCGTCCGCGTCACCAACACCGGATCCATCCCCGGCGACGACGTGGTGCAGCTGTACGGCCGCGACCTGATGGGCTCGGTCACCCGGCCGGTCGCGCAGCTGCTCGGCTACCAGCGCGTACACCTGCGGCCGGGGCAGTCGAAGACGATCCGGTTCGTCGTGCCGACGACCCGGCTGGCCTTCACCGACCGGTCCTACCGGCGAGTGGTCGAACCCGGCGCGGTCGACCTGTGGGTCGGCACCAGCGCCGACCGGAAAGTCCAGGTACGCACCGAGCTGGTCGGGCCGACGCACCCGGTCGGCACGGACTCACCACGCTGGACGCGTACGGAGTTGGCGGCCTGACAGTGTCACCGGATCAGGGTTTCCGGTCGAATCACGGTCCAAGATTCGACCGGAAACCCTGATCCAGCCCGAAGAAGCACCCCTCAGTTGGTGATCTTGCCGCCCGCGACGTCGACGGTCACTCCGGTGATCCAGCCGGACGCGTCCGAGGCCAGGAACACCGCGGCGGCGGCCACGTCGCCGGGCGTACCCATGCGGCGCAACGGATGCGCCTCGGCGATCCGGTCGGCCATCTCCGGCGGCATCAGGCGCTCGACCCGTTCGGTGCGGATCGACGAGGGCGCGATGCAGTTCACCCGTACGCCGTGCGGGCCGACCTCGTCGGCAAGCTGCCGGGTCAGCATCACCACGCCGGCGTTCGCCGCGGCGTACGCGACGTTGGCCCGGCTCGGCTGCCGTCCCGCGGCCGAGGACATCGTGACGATCGCACCCCGGCCCCGATCGACCATGCCGGGCAGAAACGCCCGGATCGTCAGGAACGCCGAGGTCAGGTCGGAGTCGAGCACCTCACGCCACCGTGCCGGGTCCAGCTGCCAGCTCGGCGCCGGAGCACCCTGCCCACCCGCGAACGCCGCGAGCACGTCCACCGGACCCAGCTCCTGCTCAATGCGTACCATCGCCTGATCGATCTGGGCGAAGTCCGTGACGTCCGCGCGGACCGCGAGCCCACCGGGCAATGTGGACGCGACCTCGTCGAGCGCGGCCTGGTCACGGCCGATCACCGTGACCCGGGCGCCCTGTTCCGCGAACGCCCGGGCGGTCTCCGCGCCGATGCCGCGCGAGCCGCCGGTGACCACGACCGTCTTGCCCGCCAGATCCGGATAGATCGCCATGGCCCCCACCTGTCCTCAGTCGTCGAACTCGAACCCGTTCTCGGCGGCCCGCTCCACCAGCTCCCGCATCCGGATCGGATCGTTGGCCAGCGCGCTCATGCGCGCGCCGAGATCCGCCAGCGCGGCCCGGTCCGTGCCGTAGGCGCAGAACATGCCGGCCTCCGGGTCATATGCCAGCCGCCCCGCCAGGTCGGGGGCGTCGTCTCGCACGACGAGCTGAGCGACGCCTTCCCAGAAGTACCCGTTGGGCTCGTGACCCAGCTCCTCGACGAGCCCGTCCACGGCGGTCGATCCCGCGTTGAGCAGCAGCGAGTATTTGCCGGGGGTCGTCTCGATCAGCTTCAGCGGCTCCACCGCGGAAGTATCCCATCCATTAGGGTCCCAGGGTGCCTGGAGTTCGCCTCGTCTTCGTCGCCGTCGTGCTCGCGGTCAGCGCGTGTTCCCCTGGCTCGCCACCGGCGGGCGGCGACCCCGGCTCGACGCTGGCCGCCGCGCTGGACGTCGTCCCGGAGCTGGCCGACGCGCAGGCCATGTTCACCGACTGGGCTGCCGTGGGAGACCAGAAATCGGGAGTCTTCGCGGGACAGCTGCTCGACGTCGACGACGCGCTGCAGCGCGATCTGGGCATCCGGTCCGCCGACGCGGACTGGGAGCTGGACGTGTGGCAGCCCGGTAAGAGTTCGATGACCATCCTGCACTACGGCGACGGCGCACTCGCCGGTCTGCCGGACAGGCTGACCGAGGCCGGC
>JABFYB010000812.1 GCA_013361475.1 Hamadaea sp. | reverse complement strand
CGGCGGCGTCGGGCGCGCTCAGGGTCCCGGCGAACTTGTCGGGGCAGATCAGCAGACGCATGTGCGGTGCCTATCACATCGCGCGGACCTCTGTCACACCCCGCGCCGCGTGGGACGATTGCGCTGTGACGACCACATGGGTTGAACCGAGCAACACCGCCACCGCGCTTCTCCTGCTCGGCCGGGGCAGCGATCCTGCCTCCGAGCGTGGCGTGGAGTGCCCCGGCGAGCTGCCCCCCGCGAGCGACCCCGACCTGGTCGCGCGGGCCGAGGCGGCCAAGGCCGCGCTGGGCGACCGGGTCTTCGTCCTCGGCCACCACTACCAGCGCGACGAGGTCATCCAGTTCGCCGACGTGACCGGCGACTCGTTCAAGCTCGCCCGCGAGGCCGCCGCCCGGCCCGACGCGGAGTTCATCGTCTTCTGCGGCGTGCACTTCATGGCCGAGTCCGCCGACATTCTCACCACCGACGCGCAGAAGGTCGTGCTGCCCGACCTCGCCGCCGGGTGCTCGATGGCCGACATGGCCGTGCTGAGCCAGGTCGAGAAGTGCTGGGATCTGCTGCAGGACCTGGGCATCTCCGAGTCGGTCGTGCCGGTGACCTACATGAACTCGTCGGCCGACATCAAGGGTTTCGTCGGCCGCAACGGTGGCGTCGTCTGCACTTCCTCCAACGCCAAGCGCGCCCTCGACTGGGCGTACGAGCAGGGCGAGAAGGTGCTCTTCCTGCCGGACCAGCACCTCGGGCGCAACACCGCCGTCCTCGAGATGGGCTACAGCCTCGACGACTGCGTCCTCTACGACCCGCACAAGCCGAACGGCGGGCTCACCGAGCAGCAGCTCCGGGACGCGAAGATGATCCTGTGGCGCGGGCACTGTTCGGTGCACGGCCGGTTCACCCTCGACTCCGTCGAGGACGTGCGCGAGCGCGTACCGGGGGTCAACGTGCTGGTGCACCCGGAGTGCCGCCACGAGGTCGTGACGAACGCCGACTACGTGGGCTCGACCGAGTACATCATCAAGACCATCGAGGCCGCGCCGGCCGGCTCCGCCTGGGCCGTCGGCACCGAGCTGAACCTCGTGCGGCGGCTCGCGCTGGCCCACCCGGACAAGCAGATCATGTTCCTGGACAAGGCGGTCTGCTATTGCTCGACGATGAACCGCATCGACCTGCCCCACCTCGTCTGGGCGCTGGAGGAGCTGGTCGCGGGCCGGGTGCCCAACCAGATCACGGTCGACCGGGAGACCGCGCACAACGCCCGGGTCGCCCTCGACCAGATGCTCGCCCTCCCCTAACCATCCACCTCCCCGTTGATCATGGAGTTGACTGTCGCGTCGGGACCGGAAACTCCATGATCGAGGGGCCGACACTTTTCGCCGCCTGTCCGCAATAGACATGAGGCGGATGGAAAGATTCCGACTGCGCGCGCAGGAAACATCGGCGGTTCGGAAAAGGCGCTCGTCAATGTTTTGCCCGCGCCATCTGAACTGCGGTGATCGGCCGACTCCAGGCTGTCACCGAATCGAGGATGGGCAAGGTCCACTCTGGACCGGAGACGGCCGGGAGAATGCCGAAAGGGACACGGCGCGCAACATTGTCGTTCCGGTCCGTGATCAGTGATTCCGGCTATTCCCGAATCGGCGTGACTCCTCTGACGCCGACCGATTCCGGGAGTATGCTTCGGCGGTTCGTACGCCCGACCAACTCTTCGCGCCCATGGAGGTCGTGTTGTCTGACCTGCTCGTCGTGACCGGTGGCACTCCCCTGACCGGCGAAGTCCGGGTCCGGGGCGCGAAGAACCTCGTCTCCAAGGCGATGGTGGCCGCGGTGCTCGGCCACACGCCCAGCCGCATGTTCGACGTCCCCCGCATCCGCGACGTCGAGATCGTCCGGGGTCTGCTGGAGTTGCACGGCGTACGCGTCACCGACGGCGACCTCGACGGCGAGCTGATCTTCGACCCGTCGAACGTCGAGCGGGCCGGCATCGACGAGATCAACGTCCACGCCGGGTCGAGCCGGATCCCGATCCTGCTCTGCGGCCCGCTGCTGCATCGGCTCGGCCACGCGTTCATCCCCGACCTGGGCGGCTGCCACATCGGCCCGCGCCCGATCGACTTCCACCTCGAGGCGCTGCGGCAGTTCGGCGCGATCGTCGACAAGACGCCCGAGGGGCTGCACCTGTCCGCCCCGAACGGACTTCACGGCATCAAGTTCACCCTCGACTACCCGTCGGTCGGGGCGACCGAGCAGATCCTGCTCACCGCCGTCCTCGCCGAGGGCGTGACCGAGCTGGCCAACGCCGCCGTCGAGCCCGAGATCGTCGACCTCATCTGCGTCCTGCAGAAGATGGGCGCGATCATCAAGGTGCACACCAACCGCGTCATCGAGATCGAGGGCGTACCGCGGCTGACCGGGTTCAGCCACCGGCCGATCCCGGACCGGATCGAGGCGGCCAGCTGGGCCTCGGCCGCACTGGCGACCAAGGGCGACATCCTCGTCCGGGGCGCGCGGCAGGCCGACATGATGACCTACCTCAACGTCTTCCGGTCCATCGGCGGCAGCTACGAGGTCGACGACGACCCGGTCGCCGGCGGCATCCGGTTCTGGCACCCCGGCGGCGACCTGCGGCCGGTGGTCATCGAGACCGACGTCCACCCCGGGTTCATGACCGACTGGCAGCAGCCCCTGGTCGTGGCCCTCACCCAGGCCAACGGCCTGTCGGTGGTGCACGAGACGGTCTACGAGAACCGGTTCGGCTACACCAACGCCCTCAATCAGATGGGCGCCACGATCCAGGTCTACGGCGAGTGCCTCGGCGGCGCCGCCTGCCGCTTCGGCCGCCGTGGCTTCCGTCACTCGGCGGTCATCGCCGGCCCGGCCAAGCTGCACGCCCACGACCTCGTCATCCCGGATCTGCGGGCCGGGTTCAGTCACCTGATCGCCGCGCTCGCCGCCGAGGGGACCTCCCGGGTCCACGGCGTCGACTTGATCAACCGCGGCTACGAGGACTTCGAGGCGAAGCTGGCCGGCCTGGGCGCGCGGGCCGAGCGTCCAGTGACCCAGGCGGCATGACGGGCGGCGGGAAAGTCCCGTCCCCGTCGGCTACTCTTGTCGCGTGTCTACGCTCTTCCGCCGCAAATCCGCCGACTCCCCGACCGAATCAGCCGAGGAGTCGGTCACCTCGGTGACCGTTGAGGAGTCTCCGGAGGAGGCGAGCTCGAAGGCGTACACGCCGGGCAAGGGCAAGGCCACCCCGAAGCGCACCGACGGCCGCCGCAAGCCGGAACCGCCGCCCGCCAACAAGCGCGAGGCGTACAAGCGGATGAAGGACAAGCAGCGCGCCGAGCGGTCCGAGGCGATGGCCGGCATGAAGGCGGGTGACGAGCGGTACCTGATGCCCCGGGACAAGGGCCCGGAGCGGAAGCTGGTCCGCGACATCGTCGACTCGCGGCGGACGATCGGCACCTGGTTCTTCGGCAGCGCCTTCGTCGTGCTGCTCGGCACCGGCACCGGCAACCCGGCCTTCGTCATGTACGCCCAGCTCGTCTGGTTCGCGATCGCCTTCGCGACGCTGGTCGACACCATCCTGATCTGCCGCAAGGTGAACCGCCTCGTCCGCGAGCGCTTCCCGAAGCCGGGGGTCTCGATGCGGACGCTCTACTTCTACGCGTTCATGCGCGCGATCACCTTCCGGCGGCTGCGGATGCCGCAGGCCCGGAAGAAGTTCGGCGAAGCGATCTGACGCGAAAACGAAGCCCGCCTGAGTGCGGGCTTTGTTTTCGCCCGCCGTGTCAACTAGAGTTGACAGCATGAGCGAGACTGATCGCGCAGCCACCGAACGGCTGACCGCGGCGGCGAGCAGCCCGGACCCGGCCGTCGGCCTGCGCGCGGTACGCGCACTGCGCGAACTGGCCGAGCGGCTCGAAGCCGTCCAGGTGCGGCACGCCCGCAACCTCGGCTGGACCTGGCAGGAAATCGCCGCCCAGCTCGGGGTGACCCGGCAGGCGGTGCACAAGAAGTTCGGCGGCGGCCGAGGACTGTTCGGGAAGGAGAAGTAGCGATGCCGTTCCAGAGGTTCCACACCGACGCCCGGCAGGCCGTCGTCCACGCCCAGGAGGCCGCCCGGCAGCTCGGCGCCGGCCAGGTCGGGCCGGAGCACCTCCTGCTCGGCCTCCTCGACTCCCCCGACGGGATCGCCCGGCGCATCCTCGCCCGGCACGGACTCACCCGGCTCTCGGCGTACGAGATGATTCGACGAAACGGCCTGGACGCGCAGGCGCTGGCCGCCATCGGCATCGACCTCGCGGCCGTGCGCGACAAGGTGGAGGCGACCTTCGGGCCGGGCGTGCTGGACGGACCGGGACCGGTACGCGGCCGGCTGGGCTTCGCCCCGGCGGCCAAGAAGGTGCTGGAACTGAGCCTGCGCGAGGCGATCCGGCTCAAGCACGACCACATCAGCGACGGCCACCTGCTGCTGGCGCTGATCCGCGAAGGCGGCACCGCGGTGGACGTCCTGCGATCGGCGAGCATCGACCCCGAGGCCTTGCGCGACGAAGTCGTCGCCGCTCTCTAGGCTGCCCCTCCTCCCGCCGACGCGTCGGCTCCCGCCGACGCCCTC
>JABFYB010000104.1 GCA_013361475.1 Hamadaea sp. | reverse complement strand
GTGCCCGTGTTGAGGATGTCGCCGGGGCGCAGGACCATGAACTGGCTGGCGTACCAGACCAGGTGCGCGGGATCGAAGATCATGTCGCCGGTGGACGCGTCCTGGCGCGTCTCGCCGTCGACCCACAGCCGCAGCCGCAGGTCGGCGGGGTCGCCGAGATCGTCCGGGGTGACGAGCCAAGGGCCGAGCGGATTGAACGTCTCGCAGCATTTGCCCTTGTCGAGGGTGCCGCCGCGGTCGTGCTGGAAGGCGCGTTCGGACACGTCGTGGGAGATCGCGTACCCGGCGATGACGGCCTTGGCGTCCGCGGGTGTGTCCAGGTAGCGGGCGGTCGCGCCGATGACCACCGCCAGCTCGATCTCCCAGTCCACGGCGGTGCCGCCGCGGGGGATCAAAACCTGGTCGTACGCGCCGACGACGGTGTCGGGGGCCTTCAGGAACAGCGCTGGTTCGGCCGGCGGCTCGAATGGGGGCGGCTTGCGAAAGTTGGGGCCGACGCAGATCAGCTTGCCCGGCAGGGCGACCGGCGCGCCGATCCGTTGGCCGGTGACGTCCCACCGCGGCAGCGTTCCCTCGGTGAGCCCCCGCGCGACCGCTGCCACGCCACCGCCGTCGAGAAAGCTCCCGTCGATGTCAGCCGTCAGCGACGACAGGTCGTAGACCGCGCCGTCGGCATCGGCGACGGCGGGACGCTCCCGGCCCACCGGGCCGACACGCATCAAGCGCACGTTTCCTCACAATGTTTGGTCCAGACCGCACGACGGGCAGCGTTGATCATGGAGTTAGGGGGTGCGACACGCCGTCGAACAGGCAGTTAAGTTCATGATCAACGGGAAAGGGTGGGGTTAGGGGGTGGGCCAGGCGGAGGCGGCGGCGGACATGAAGCGGGCGGCGCGATCCCGGAGAACGTCCCACGCTCCGGCGGCGACGAGGCGGGCGTCGACGAGCGCACTGCCCACGCCGACCGCCACCGCCCCGGCCGCCGCGTAGTCGGCGACCGACTCCGGCGTCACGCCACCGGTCGGCGCCAGCCGCAGCTCCGGCATCGGAGCCAACAGCTCGCGCAGGTAGCCGGGCCCGAAGGCGCTGGCCGGGAAGACCTTCACCAACGCCGCCCCGCAGTCGGCCGCCGTCTCGATCTCGGTCGGGGTCAGCGCCCCGCACACCACCGGCAGCTCGGTCGCGGCGAGGACAGCCGGCCGAACCGTGGGGGTGACGAGGAACTCGGCGCCGGCCTCACGGGCGGATATCGCCTGCTCCGGTGTGCGTACACTGCCTGCTCCGACGAGACAGCGACCCGCCACCGCGGCGCGCAGCTCGCTGATCGCGGACAGCGCGCCGGGGGTGGTGAGCGTGATCTCGACGGCGGACAGTCCCGCGTCGGCCAGGATTTCGCCGACGCGGACCGCGCCGTCGGCGGACGGCAGCCGGATGATCGCGATCACCCGGCCGAGAGCCTCGCCGGCGCCGTTGGAACTCATGCTGTCAGTGCCTCCATTTGCGATTTCGCGGTCGCCAGCGCGTCCTTCGGGCTGGCCTTGCCGATGAGCGCGGACTGGACCGCGTTGGCGAGCGCGGTCTCGATCTGCGCGAACTTGGGGTAGATCCAGAACGGGTCCGGCGTGGCGTGCGCGCCGATCGCGCTGGTGAAGGCCGACACGAACGTGTCGGCTTTGACCTCCGCGCTGGCCAGCCCGGCGGTCGTCGTCGGCGGCAGCCCGGCGCCCTTGTACCACTGCGTGGTGTAGGTGGGGTCGCTGGTCATCGCGGTGACGAACTTGGCCGCGGCGGCCGAGCTGTCGCCCTGCAGGACGGCCAGGGCGTGCCCCCAGGCGAGGTGGCGCGACTGGTCGCCGGAGTTCTTGACCGGCCGCGAGATCGGCAGCAGCTTGTCGCCGAGCGTCTTGTCGGTCGACGCCTTGGTGACCGCGCCACGCCCACCGATGGCGTCCTCGTAGTAGCCGACCTTGCCCTGGGCGAACAGCGCCCGCGCGTCGAACCGGTTGACGTCCGGCGCGATGAGCTTCTCGTCGTACAGCTTCTTGTACCAGGTCAGCGCCTCGACGCTGGCGTCGTCGCCGACGGCGATCTTGCCGTTGTCCACGACCGGGGAGCCGAAGACCCACATCCACGGGATGAAGTCCTTGAGCTGGTCCACCTTGGTCATCGCGGCCCACGGGACCACGCCGCCGCCGAGGCCCTTGAGAGCGCGCAGGGCGTTCTCGAAGTCGGCGATCGTCGTGGGCGCCTGGGTGATCCCGGCCCGGTCGAGCAGCTCCTTGTTGCCGATCAGGCCGATGCCGGCGGTGGTCCACGGCAGGCCGTACTGTTTGCCGTTCGCCTTGGCGATGCCGAGCGCGGCGTCGGTGTAGCCGCCCTTGCCGGCCAGCGGACCCAGGTCGACGAGCTTGCCGGTGGCGGCGAGGGTGGCCAGCCAGGCGACGTCGGTCTGGATCACGCCGGTGAGCGTGCCGCCACGTACCTGGAGCAGCAGCTGGTTCAGGTAGTCGTTGTAGGGATACGACGCGGTGGTCACCTTCGCCCCGGCGCTGCCGGCGTACGCGTTGACCATGGTCGTCAGGACGTCCTTGGTGGACGCCTCGTTCAGCGACCACGCGGTGAAGCTGAAGTCCTTGACGCCGTTGTCGGCGAACGGATCGCCGGACGACGTGGACGGACCGCTGGTGCCGGGGGCGCAGGCGCCGAGGACGGCGGCTCCCGCGGCGAGCCCGAAAAGCTTGCCGACGCTGCGGCGAGAATACGTGTGGGACATCGCGTACTCCTGGAGGGTGAGGAGGGTCAGCCCTTGACCGCGCCGCTGACGAGACCGGCGACGAGGTAGCGCTGCAGGATGACGAATCCGCCGACGACCGGGAGCGAGACCACCAGCGAGGCGGCCATCAGGTCGGGCCAGGCGGCCTGGAATTCCCCGAGATACGTGTTGACCAGGCCGGGCGGCAGAGTCTGCTTGTCCGGACCGGCGAGGGTGAGGGCGAAGATGAAGTCGTTCCAGCCGCGGATGAACGCGAACAGGCCGGTGGCGACGAGGCCGGGCAGGCTGACCGGCAACAGGATGCGGTGAATGACGCTGCCCTGGCCCGCCCCGTCCACCTTGGCCGCCTCCAGCAGCTCGTCGGGGATCGTGTCGAAGAACCCCTTGAGCATCCAGACGCACAGCGGCAGCGTGAACGTGGTGAACGACAGGACCAGCGCCAGGTAGGAGTTGAGCATTCCGAACGCGCTGAACAGCAGGTAGAGCGTGATGAGCAGGAGCGCTTGCGGGAACATCTGCGAGGCCAGGATCAGCGACATCAGTGATCGGCGGCCCCGGTAGCGGAACTTGCTGAACGAGTACGCCGTGTACGCCGACACGAGCACCGTCAGCACGGCGGTCAGCGACGACACGATCAGGGAGTTGACCAGGTACCGGCCGAGCACCGGGTTGTCGGCCAGGTTGGCGAAGTGCTCGAAGGTGACCGTACGCGGCCACAACCGGGGCGGGAACCGGAAGGCGTCGCCGCTGGGCGTCAACGCGGTGACGATCAGCCAGTACACCGGCCCGAAGGCGAACAGCCCGATGACGAGGACGGCCGCCATCGCCAGCCACGGCCGGGGTTTGCGAGGTTTCCTGGGTGCTGTCACCGTGAGAGTCGTCATCGCTTCTCCTCCCGCTCGGCGAGGCGTACGTAGCCGACGACCAAGACGAGCAGCAGGAGCAGCCACAACGCGCCGAGCGCACCGGCCCGGCCGAGGTCGAAGCCCTTGAACGCGGTCTCGTAGACGGCCACGGCGAAGGTGGTCGTGGCGCCGGCCGGGCCGCCGCCGGTGAGCACGTAGATCATGTCGAAGTGCTGGAAGTTCCAGATGACTTCGAGCAGCACGACGATGCCGATGATGCCGCGCAGGTGCGGCAGGGTGATGTGCCAGAAGCGGCGCAGCGTCCCGGCGCCGTCCATGGCGGCCGCCTCGTGCAGGGTGGCCGGGACGGTCTGCAGCCCGGCCAGCAGCATCACCATGATCCAGGGGAAGCTGGCCCAGGTCTTGGCCACGATGACGGCCGCCATCGCGGTCGTCGGATCGCCGAGCCAGCTGACCGGCGCGTCGATCAGCCCCAGCTGCACCAGTACGCCGTTGAGCAGCCCGTAGTTGGCGTTGAAGATCCACAGCCAGGCGAACGAGACGACGACCCCGGGGATCACCCATGGGAACAGGAACGCGCCGCGGAGGACCGCGCGACCGGGCAGGCGGGTGTTCAACGCCAGCGCCAGGGCGAAGCCGAGGATGAACGGGCAGGCGGTGCTGAAGACGGTGAAGACCAGAGTGTTGCGCAGCACCGGCCAGAACTGGTCGTCCAGCACGTGCCGGAAGTTGTCCAGGCCGACGAAGCTGCGGCCGGGGATGACGAGGCTCTGCTGGAACAGGCTCGTCGTCAGCGACCCGATCAGCGGGTAGAGCACGATCGCGGCGAACAGCACGACCGCGGGCAGCGTCAGCAGGAACCCGAAGGTCCGGTCGGAAAGGTGCCGCCCCTGACGCGGGGAGTCCGCGACGTCGCGGACCTCCGGTGGCGACGAAGTGAGCGTCACGACTCCACCACCGCCGGCAGGGATCCCGACTGC
>JABFYB010000580.1 GCA_013361475.1 Hamadaea sp. | reverse complement strand
CGGCCAGGAAACCGGCCGGGGCCGGGGCGACCTGGGCCGGCACGACGGGCTGCTTGCCCCGCTGCTTGCCGCCCTGCGCCGGGGCCTGCGACTGCGCCGCGGTCTGGGCCGGCAGCGCGGTCTCCGCGCCGACTCCGAGGACGCGGAGCTGGCCCTGCATGAAGGTGACGAGCCGGTCGCGGTAGTTGCGCTCGAACTGCTTGAGCCCGTCGATCTCCTGCTGCAGTGCCGTGCTCTCGGCTTCGAGACTGCCCACGATCTCCTCGTAGCGCTGCTGCCCCTCGCGGACGAGATCATCGGCCTGCGCCCGGGCGCTGTTGAGCGTCTCGTCGGCGGCGAGGCGGGCGTCGGACAGCGTCTTGTCGGCCTCCCGCTGTAGGGCGTCGGCCTGGGAACGGGCGTCCCGCCCGATGCGCTCGGCTTCGCCGCGCGCTTCGCTGAGCGTCTTCTCGGCCTCCCGGTGCAGGACGTTGGCTCCCGCCCGCGCCTCGCCGACGATGTCCTCAGCCTGGGCGTGCGCCTCGGCGCGGATCCGGTCGGCTTCCCGCTGGGCGTTGGCGAGGTGTTCGTCGGCGGTCCGACGGGCGAGGACGAGCACCTGGAGGGCCTGCCTTTCGGCGTCGGAGTCGTGGGCGGCCGGATCCGTGGCCGGTCCGGTCGCCGCGGGCATGCCGCCGGGAGAACCGCCGGGCGCACCGCCCGGGATCGGGGGCAGCTCGTCGGCGGTGGGCGGGGGCGCGAACAGACCCTTGACGCGACCCTTCAGCCGGTTCTCGGTCATCAGTGCCCCTCTCCTCGGACGGTGAAAACTTGATCATGGTACGGCCGGAGTTCCCTGGGCGTGGACCGGCCTGGGAAAGTATGGCGTGAAACCGGGCCGGGAGATAGCCCCGCGAAGAACGCCCGGATACGCCCGAGTCGTCGGCCCGCCCGTACGGGTGACAGCAGCTCAGCCCGCGGCTGGGGTCAGTCCGAGCTGGTCGATCGCCTCGCCGGCGAGCTGATCGGGAGTCTGCGACAGGTCGAGCACGAGCCCGTGCTCGTCGGCCTGCAGTGGTTCGAGGGCGGCGTACTGCGACTCGAGGAGGCTGGCCGGCATGTAGTGCCCGGCCCGGTGGGCCAGCCGGAGCTGGATGACCTGCATCGGCCCGTCGAGATGCACGAAGGCGAGGTCGGGGGCGCCGCTGCGGAGGATGTCGCGGTAGCTGCGGCGCAGCGCCGAACAGGCCAGCACGGTCGAGACGCCGAGCCGGTCCTGATGAGCCAGCCACCAGGCGAGACGGTTGAGCCAGGGAATCCGGTCCGAGTCGTTGAGCGGCACACCGCGCCGCATGCGGTCGACGTTCTCCTCGGAGTGGTAGTCGTCGGCGTCGGCGAAGAGGAAACCGGTGCGCTCGGCGATCAGCCGGGCGACGGTCGACTTGCCGCAGCCGGACACGCCCATGACGACTACGTGTCGTGCTGGGTTCGCCGGTGCGCTGTCCATCGGGACGAGCGTACCGAACGCGTGGCCGGGTCCGCCGCGCTACCGCCCGACCAGCAGACGGACCGGCGCGGTCGCGGTCCGCGGCGCCAGCGGCCCGGTCACCGACCCCAGGACGCTCGCGGTCCGCGCGCCGGTGCAGGCCGGCAGGGTGCCCGCGAGGCCGTGCGCGGTCAGCCACCCGATCAGCGCGAACAGCAGCGCCTCCTTCACATCAGCGGGTACGCCCAGCGCATCCGACGTCGTCACCACGGCCGGTCCCACCAATTCGGTGAGCCGGTCCATCAGATAGGCGTTGCGTACGCCGCCGCCGGAGACGACGAGCGAGGCGAGCCCGTGTTCGGCGACCTCGGCGGCGATCGTGACGGCGGTCAGCTCGGTCAGCGTGGCGAGCAGGTCGGCCGGGCTCGCGTCGGTCTGCGGCAGATAGCCGGGATGGAACAGTTCCTTGCCGGTCGACTTCGGCGGCCGCCGGTCGTAGTACGGGTCCTGCAGCAGGTCGCCGAGGAGTCCGGGCAGCACCCGCCCGCTCCGGGCCAGCTCGCCGTTCTCGTCGTACGCCCGCCCGGTCAGCCGCAGCGCCGCCGCGTCGAGCAGGGCGTTGCCCGGCCCCGTGTCGTACGCCAGCCCTTTGGCCGGCACGGTCAGGTTGGCGATTCCGCCGATGTTGAGAGCGCCCGCCGAGGGCCGGTCGGCCAGGAGCAAGGTGTCGAGGATCGCGACCAGGGGAGCGCCCTGACCGCCGGCGGCGATGTCGCGGGCGCGGATGTCGGACACGACGGGCAATCCCGTGCGTTCGGCGATCCAGGCCGGCTGGCCGAGCTGGAGGGTGCCGAGCGCCTGTCCGCCGTCGACCCAATGGAACAGGGTCTGCCCGTGCGAGCAGACCAGCTCCGGCTTCTCGTCCTGATAGGACGCGGCGACGGCGGCGAACTCCTGGCCGATCCAGGTGTCGAGCCGGCACACCGCGCCGAGGTCGACCCGGTTCGGCGGCAGCGCCGCCCGGATCGCGTCGCGAGTGCGCTCGCTGTAGGGAACGGCGCCGGTGCGGACCAGGCGGGCGTGCAACCGAGGACCGTCGGACTCGAACTCGACCAGGGCCGCGTCGATCCCGTCGTACGAGGTCCCCGAGCTGAGCCCGAGGACCCTCATCCGCGTACCGCTCCCGCGGTGAGGCCGCGGGCGAGGTTCCGCTGGACGAACATGAAGAAGATCGCGACCGGCGCGGCGATGATGGTCGCGCCCGCCATCAGCGGCCCGAACGAGGTCCCCTCGGTGGTGACGAAGTGGCTCAGCCACAGCGGCAGCGTGTACTTCTCGGGACTGCTGATGAGGAAGTACGTGAGCAGATACTCGTTCCAGGCCAGGATCATCGTGAAGATCGACGTCGCGACGAGCCCGGGGACGATGAGCGGCAGCGTGACCCGCCGGAACGCCTGGACCTGGGAGCAGCCGTCGATCATCGCGGCCTCCTCCAGCTCCGACGGCACCCCGAGGACGAAGCCGCGCAGCGCCCACACCGCGAACGGCAACGCGAACGCCAGGTACGCGATGACGAGGCCGGGCACGGCGTCGGTCAGCTGCAGCGCGCCGAGGGAGGCGTCCTGGATCTCCGTGAGGGTCAGGAAGATCGGGATGACCAGGGCGATCGACGGCACCATCTTCATGATGAGGATCGAGATGAGGAAGGTACGCCGCCCGAAGAACCGGAACCGGGCGACCGCCACGGCGGCGGCGAACGCGACCGCCATCGCCAGCACGACGGTGAGCACGGTCGCGATGGCGCTGTTGCCGGCCGCCTGCCAGAACGTGTCGTCACCGAAGACCTCGGCGAAGTTGCGCCCGGTCGGGTGCAGCGGGATCAGCTGCGGGGTCGCGGAGTACATGTCCCGGCCGGACTTGAACGCCGTGGACACCATCCAGTAGATGGGGAACGCCCACACCACCGCGATCACCAGGCCGAGCGCGGAGTATCCGACGCGGACCGCTCGTCTCATTCGGCTTCTCCCGTCTTGATCAGCTGACGCAGGTAGAAGACGCTCACCACGAGCAGGAGCAGCACCGTCACGACGGCCACCGCCGAGGCGTACCCGTATTCGTGGCCCTGATAGGCCTGCATGTACGCGTAGATGGCCAGCGTCTGGTAGTCGGGCGAGGGCGCGCCGTTGCGCAGGATGTAGATCTGGTTGAAGACGCTGAAGTCCCAGATGACCGACAACGCGGTGACGATGACGAGCACCGGCCGGATCGAGGGGAGGGTGATGCCGAAGAAGACCTGCCGTCCGCCGGCGCCGTCGAGCCGGGCCGCTTCGACCAGTTCGGCGGGGACCTGGGTGAGCGCGGCGTACGTGGTGACCGTGATGAACGGGACAGCGCCCCAGACGACGATGAGCGTGGCGACCGCGAGTCCTTGTTTGGCGTCGGTGTACCAGTTGTGCTGGCCGAGCCCGAGGACGTAGTTGAGGATGCCGAAGTTCTGCTCGGTCATCCAGGCGAAGATCTGCGTCGACACGAAGGTCGGCACCGCCCACGCCATGATCAGGGAGAATGTCATCACTCCCCGCACCCAGCCGTGGACGCGTTCCATGAGCAGGGCCAGGCCGACCCCGACACCCATGGACAGGCCCACCATGACGACGGTCAGCACGAGGGTGCGGACGACGACGGTCCAGAAGACCGGGTCACTGAGGATGCGGGTGTAGTTCTTGAGGCCGACGAAGGGCGGGCCGGCGTCGCTGAAGATCTGGGCGACGCCCCACTGCTGGAACGACAGGACGATCACCCGGATCAGCGGGAAGCCGATCACCGCCAGCGACACCGCCAGCGCGGGCAGGATGAGCAGGTAGGGCAGGCGCGGGCGCGATCGGCGGGCGCGGGTCGCGCTCGGCCTCGGCGCCGGAAGCGGCCGGGCGACGGCCGGTTCGTCGAGAGTGGACACGGCTCCTCCTGGCGAGCGGACGGCGGTGCGTACGGCGATCCGGGTGGGCGGCGGCACTCCGCCCACCCGGATCGTCGGGCTCAGCTAGGTCAGCTGGCGTTGAGGGTAGTCTCGATCGCCTTGTCCGCGGCGGCCGTGATGTCCTCGATGCTGCCCTTGTTCGTGGCGATGTCCACGAACATGTTCAGCACCGTCTTGTTCTTCTCGACCTGGGCC
>JABFYB010000641.1 GCA_013361475.1 Hamadaea sp. | reverse complement strand
CCAGAGGGCTAGAGGGCGGTGGTGGAGCCGTCGATCAGTTTGCCGATCGCGTACGTCGCCCCGGCGGCGAGCAGCCCCAGCACCAGCTGCCGCAGCCCGGAGGTCCACCAGCCGCGGTGGGTGAAGCGCGAGGTCAGCGCACCTGCCACGAAGAGGCCGACGCCGCCGATGGCCAGGGCCAGCCACAGTGAGTCGCTGCCGAGCAGGTACGAGATCAGCGGGATCAGCGCCCCGATGGAGAAGCAGACGAACGAGCTGATCGCGGCGGTCCACGGGCTCGGCTGCGCGTCCGGGACGACGCCCAGCTCTTCCTGGGCGTGCACCCGCAACGCTTCTTCCGGGTTGTCCTTCAGGAAGTGCGCCACCTGCCGGGCCAGGTCTTCGGGCAGCCCGCGTTCCGTCCAGTTCAGCGCGAGCTCTTCGGCCTCGGCGTGCGGGTTGCGTTCGAGTTCGCGCCGTTCCTTGGCGAGTTCGGCCTCCAGCTGGTCGTTGGCGGTCGTGACGCTGGTGTATTCCCCCAACGCCATCGAGATCGCCCCGGCGACCAGGCCCGCCATGCCGGTGAGGATGATCGCGTCCCGCGACAGGCCGCCGCCGCCCACACCGGCGATGAGGCCGATGTTGGTGACGAGCCCGTCCATCGCGCCGAAGACGGCCGCGCGCAGCCAGCCGCCGGTCACGTCCGCGTGGTGGTGCTCGATCAGCGCCGCCGGAACCGCGTCGGCGTCTCCACCGGATGAAGAGGTCACGGCAGTGTCAGGATCTCGTGACCGTCCTCGGTGACGAGGATGGTGTGCTCGAACTGGGCCGTCCAGCGACGGTCCTTGGTGGTCGCGGTCCAGCCGTCGGGCCACATGTCGAAGTCGGTCGTCCCGAGCGTGATCATCGGCTCGATGGTGAAGGTCATCCCCGGCACCATCTCCTCGGTCGCGCCCGGCGAGTCGAAGTGCGGCACGAACAGACCGCTGTGGAAGGCCCGGCCGATGCCGTGCCCGCCGAAGTGGCGTACCACGCCGTAGCCGAAGCGTTTCGCGTACGACTCGATGACCCGGCCGATCACGTTGATCTGCCGGCCGGGCGCCACGGCCCTGATGGCCCGCATGGTCGCCTCGTGCGTGCGCTCGACGAGCAGCCGGTGCTCCTCGGACACCTCGCCGACGCAGAACGTGGCGTCGGTGTCGCCGTGGACACCGTGGATGAACGCGGTCACGTCGACGTTGATGATGTCGCCGTCCTCGATGACCGTGGTGTCCGGGATGCCGTGGCAGATGACCTCGTTGAGGCTGGTGCAGCAGCTCTTCGGGTAGCCCCGGTAGCCGAGGGTGGACGGGTAGGCGCCGTGGTCGCAGAGGAACTCGTGGACGACCCGGTCGATCTCCTCGGTGGTGACCCCGGGCTTGCAGTGCTCCCCGGCCAGGACGGTGGCCTGCGCCGCGAGGCGGCCGGCGATGCGCATCTTCTCGATCGTCTCGGCGTCCTGCACCTCGGTGCCGAGCCGCTTCGGCTCCTTCCGACCCACATACTCCGGGCGCGGAATGCTCGCGGGCACCTGCCGCATCGGCGAGAGCTTCCCGGGCTTCAGCGGAGCGCGTACCGTCATGATCTCGACCCTACCAGCGGACCGGCACCCCATCGATGCTGGTGGCGTTCTTGCGCGCCCGGTATTCGGCCTGCTCCTCGGGGGTGCGCCGATCCCAATACCGGCTCAGCAGGTCCCGGTCGCCCTGGTACTCCATCAGCGGCACCGCGTATCCACACGAGTCACTCACACGCGTGACGTCGACCACGTTGATGTTGCGCAGGCCCGGCGCCGGCTCCGGGAAGTTCGCCAGCATCTCCGCGAAGCCCGGGTCCTGCGGCAACAGCACCTGGCCGTGGCCGTGCAGCCGGTAGATCTTCGGCGGCCCGCTGAACGCGCAGAACATCAAGGTGATGCGGCCACCCGCCGGGTCGTCGCGCAGGTGCGAGACCGTCTCGTTCCCGCTTCCGCCATATTCCAGATACGCACAACGCAGCGGCCCGAGCACGGCGAAGCTGCCGCTCATCCCTTTCGGGGACAGGTTGACGTGCCCCGACGGATCGGCCGGGGCGGTCGCGACGAAGAAGACCGACTGCGCCAGCAGGAAGTCCCGGATGCGGTCGTCGATGTGCGGATAGACCTGGCCCATGACTGGATCATGGCAGGCTGTCACACATCTTGGGACGCGGTTACCAAACTCTGGAACAACGGGGTGTCCGGGTCGGTCTCCGGGTGCCATTGGACGGCGACGGCGTACCGGTGGATCGGAGACTCCATCGCCTCGATGACGCCGTCCTCGACACACCAGCCCACCGGCGTGAACGCGCCCGGGTCGGCGACCGCCTGGTGGTGCAGCGTACTGGTCTTCGCCACGCCGCCCATGATCTCGTGCAGCCGCGACTGCGGATCCACCTGCACGACGTGCTCCCCGTACGCCACCTCGTCGAACGGCGGCGGCCGATGCAGGGAGGTGCTCACGAGATCGGGCAGGTGCTGGTGCAGCGAGCCGCCGGTGACCACGGCGAGCAGTTGCATCCCCCGGCAGACGCCCAACACCGGCAGGTCCCGGTCGAGGGCGCCGCGGGCGAGCAGCGACTCCGCCGAATCCCGGTACGGCTTCGGATGCGTCGCCGGATGCCGCTCCTGGCCGTAACGAGCGGGGTCGATGTCGGCCCCGCCGGTCAGGACGAGCCCGTCGAGGACGTCCAGTACGCCGGCGTCCACGTCGTCCGGCGGCAGCAGCACCGGACGGCCGCCGGCCGCCTGGATCGCCTGGAGGTAGGTCACGTGCAGCAGGGCGGCCGGGGTGTCCCGGTACAACGCCCAGCTCGCGGGCTCCTGATAGGTGGTCAGCCCGATGATCGGTCGTCTCACAGCGCCTTCAAGTGCGTCAGGTCGGTTCGTCTCACAGCGGCGTCACGTACGCACCAGTGATGCCTCCATCCACGATGAACTGTGCAGCGGTGATGAAGGATGCGTCATCGCTGGCGAGGAACGCGACCGCGGCCGCGATCTCCTCCGGTTGAGCGAATCTACCCATGGGGACGTGCACCAATCGCCGGGCGGCCCGTTCGGGGTCTTTGGCGAACAACTCCAGGAGCAGTGGGGTCGCCACCGGACCGGGGCAGAGCGCGTTCACGCGGACGCCCTGCCGGGCGAACTGTACGCCCAGCTCCCGAGTCATCGCCAGGACGCCGCCCTTGCTCGCCGTGTACGCGATCTGGCTGGTCGCCGCGCCCATCAGCGCCACGAAACTGGCGGTGTTGACGATCGATCCCCGCCCTTGCTCCAGCATGATCGGCAGCACATACTTGCAGCCGAGATAGACACTCGTCGTGTTGATGCGCAGTACGCGTTCCCACGCGGCCAGGCCGGTCTCCAGAATCGAGTCGTCGTCCGGCGGGGAGATCCCGGCGTTGTGGAAGGCGACGTCCACCCGGCCGTGCCGGTCTTTGACCCCGGCGTACAGGGCTTGGACGGCCGCCTCGTCGGCGATGTCGGCCACGACCGGGTCGCCGCCGATCTCGGCGGCCAGCTCGGCCGTGTCGGTGAGGTCGACGGTGACGACCGTGGCGCCCTCGGCCGCCAAGCGACGGGAGGTGGCCAGGCCGATGCCGCTGGCCGCCCCGGTGACGACCGCGACGCGGCCCTCGAACCTGTTCACACGTACTCCCTATCTGTGATCATTGCGTCAGCCATGCGGTTTCATCGGACAAAACACTCGCGGAAACGACTTGGCTGACGCAATGATCATGCGTTGGCGAAGAAGACGGTTTTGCTGTCGGTGAAGGAAAGGGGGGCGTCGGGGCCTAGTTCGCGGCCGAGGCCGGACTGCTTCATCCCGCCGAACGGAGTCCAGTACCGCACGCTGGAGTGCGAGTTCACGCTCAAGTTGCCCGTCTGCACTCCACGGGAGACGCGCAGCGCCCGGCCGAGGTCCCGGGTCCAGATCGAGCCGGACAGCCCGTACTCGGTGTCGTTGGCGAGCCGGATCGCCTCCGCCTCGTCGTCGAACGGGAGCACGCTCAGCACCGGGCCGAAGATCTCTTCGCGCCAGACGCGGGCACCGGGACCGCCCGCCGCCAGCACCGCCGGTGCGTACCAGAAGCCGTCGCCTTCGGGGGCGGATCCGCGAAACAGCACCTCCGCCTCATCCACATAGGACGAGACGCGGGCTCGATGGGCCGCCGAGATCAGCGGACCCATCTGGGTGTCCTCCTGGTTCGGGTCGCCGACCCGCCAGGCGGCCACCGCCGGTTCGAGCAGCGCCAGGAACTCGTCGTAGACCGCTCGCTGGACCAGCAGCCGGGATCGGGCGCAGCAGTCCTGACCGGAGTTGTCGAAGACGGACTCGGGGGCAGTCGCCGCCGCGCGTTCGAGGTCGGCGTCGGCGAACACGATGTTGGCGGACTTCCCGCCCAGCTCCAGCGTCACGCGCTTCACCTGCTGGGCGCAGGTCGCCATGATCTGCTTGCCGACCGCGGTCGACCCGGTGAAGCCGATCTTCGCGACGTCCGGGTGCTCGACCAGCCGGGCGCCGGCGACCGGCCCCTCGCCGGGCAGCACCGTGAAGACACCCTCCGGCAGCCCGGCACGGACGGCCAGCTCGGCCAGGCGCAGCGCGGTCA
>JABFYB010000191.1 GCA_013361475.1 Hamadaea sp. | reverse complement strand
TCGCACCGAAGGTGTCGAGGCTGGCCACCGTCTTGCTCCTTTAAGTCACACCATCCACTGGGCACAAGTCTTTCGCACACCGGGCCGACCGGGGGCGGTTAGGGCGGACTAACCCCACGGCGCGGCCCACCACGGCATGCCGACAATGCATACCGTACGTCCGTCTTGTTTTTTTGGCAACCTCATCTTATCGTCTGGATCATGCTGCATCACGTTCAGATCGCCTGTCCGCGCGACAGCGAAGAGGCCCTCCGGTCCTACTACGTGGGTGTGCTCGGGATGACCGAGAAGCCGAAGCCACCGCTGCTGGCCGTCCGGGGCGGCTGCTGGTTCGTCGACGCCGAGGGGGCCGAGCTGCACCTCGGCGTGGAAGACGACTTCCGGCCCGCCCGCAAGGCCCACCCCGCCCTCACCTGCGCCGACCTCGACGGACTGGCCGCCCGGCTCACCGCGGCGGGCTACCCCGTCGTGTGGGCCGACCCCGCCGAGCAGCCGGGCCTACGGCGGTTCCACACCAACGACTGCCACGGGAACCGAATCGAGTTCGTGACGGCCGAATAGCCGATCGTCCCCGGCCTGGGCTGAGCTCTAGACTGCCGTCCGCAGACTTTGGGGAGGAATGTTCATGACAAGCGGGGGAGCCTCTCGGACGGGCCGCCAGGCGTACACGCGGCGGCGATGGCTGCCGGCTGGTGTGACGGCGGCGGCGGTGCTGATGGGACTGGCGGGCTGCGGCCTGCCCAGCGGGGTCGACGGGAAGCTGGCCAACGAGTGGTCGATGCCGCCCGCGGCCCAGGAGGTCCAGGCGAAGGTCGGCGACTGTCGATCCGCCACGCAGGAGCAGGTCAACCCGGTCACCGAGACGATGGTGCCGTGCAGCGGCACGCACAACCGGGAGATCGTGTACATCGGTGAGTTCACCGGCGCCTCCGCCGCGCTCAGCTCGCCGCCGACGCTGCAGAAGAACGCGACCGGCGCGGCGGCCACCGCCCAGGCCGAGGCGTACGCCGAATGCAGCAAGCAGGCCAGCGCGTACGTCGGTCATGCCTGGTACGACGTGCGGCTGGACCTCAACGTCGTGCTGCCGAGCAGCACCGCCTGGGCGGCCGGGCGCAAGTGGTACCGCTGCGAACTCCAGCAGGTCGATTGGTACTCCTTCGACGACGAGACCCGTGAGGGCAGCCTGAAGGACTTCACCTACCCGATCAGGTGCATGAACTTCGCCAACGACGAGTCCCGGGAGGTCGGCTGCGCCACCAAGCACAACGGCGAGTACGTCGGCACCTTCACCGCGCTCAGCCAGACCCGGCCGAAGACCTCCGCGCAGTACGCCGCGTACCACACGAAGTGCCGCTCGCTGGCCGCGCCGTACCTCGGCGTGACCGTCGCCCAGGTGCGCTACCTCACCGGCACCTACGTCTGGTTCTCCTACAACGAGGACTACGCCTCCTCGGGCCGCCAGGACGTGCACTGCTTCCTCTGGTACGGCGAGAAGAAGTCGATGACCGGCACCGCCAAGGGCAAGCGCGGCACCAACCTGCCCAAGTAACGCACCCGGGAGCGGATCATCGGACCTGCCGGCGAGATAGGCTCGCCGGCATGTCCGTCTTCGACATCGAGATCTCTTCCCTGGCCGGGCAGCCCGGCGAGCTGGCCCGCCACCGCGGCAAGCCGGCCCTGATCGTCAACGTGGCCTCCCGGTGCGGGCTCACCCCGCAGTACGCCGGGCTCGAGCGCATCGCGGCCGGCACTCCCGGGCTGACCGTCATCGGGGTGCCCTGCAACCAGTTCGGCGGCCAGGAGCCGGGGACCGCCGAGGAGATCGCTGAGTTCTGCTCGGCGACCTACGGCGTCACCTTCCCGATGACCGAGAAGGTCGAGGTCAACGGGGACGGCCGGCACCCGCTCTACGACCAGCTGACCCGGGTCGCCGACGCCGAGGGGCACGTCGGCGACATCCGCTGGAACTTCGAGAAATTCCTCGTCGACGCGGACGGCGCGGTCGTCGCCCGCTTCAGCCCGCGGGTCGAGCCCGAGGCGCCCGAGCTGGTCGCGGCCATCGACAACCTGGTCTCCGCGGCCACCTGTCCGCGTCGCTCGGTGCCGGCGCAGGACGGCCGGCACCGAGCGCTGCTTCAGGCGTACACCTCCAGCTCGGAAACCTGACCCGCCGGCCAGCCGGTGTTGCCCGTGACCTGGATCCGCACGTAGCGGGCGCTCGCCGCCCCGAACGTGACGGTGACCGTGTTGCCGGTGGCCGGATTGAAGGTGTAACCGCCGCTCGCGAGCGTCGTGAACGACGACCCGGCGACGCTGCCCTGGATCGCCAGGGTCTGGGTGCGGGTCTCCCAGGTCGACGGCAGCTTGAGCACCACGCGGCTGATCGTCGTGGCCGCGCCGAGGTCGACCTGAAGCCACTGCGGGAACGCGTTGTTGGCGCTCTCCCAGTAGGTGCCGGCGTTGCCGTCGACGGCGTTGCCGGAACCGTAGCTCTGCGTGTGGCTGCTCTCGGCGGTGGCCTTGCCCCGAGCCAGGTTCGTGGCCGGCGCCGCGTCGGTGGTGACGCTGACCGCGTTGGACGCGGCTGACGTGTTGCCCGCGGCGTCCTGCGCCGTGACGGTGAAGCTGTACGCGGTGCCCGGGCTGAGATTGGTGACGGTGGCAGTCGTCCCGGTGACCGTCATGGCGACGGTGCCGCCCTGGCGGACCTGGTACGCCGTGACGCCGACATTGTCGGTCGACGCCGACCAGGAGAGCGAGACGCTGGTGGCGGTCTTCCCGGTGACGGTCAGACCGGCCGGAGCGCTGGGCGCCTGGGTGTCGCCGCCGCTAGTGCCGTAGACCTCGAGTTCGGACAGCTGCGCCGCAGGCCAGCCTGTGTTCGCCGAGACCGTCACGCGAACGTATCGGACGGTCTTGGCGGCGAAGGTGACCGTCACCGTGTTGCCGCTCGCCGGGTCGAACAGGTACGAGCCGTTCGCCAGAGCTGCCCCGGTCGACCCGTCGCTGATCTGGAGGGTTTGCGTACGCGCGCCCCAACCCGTCGGCAGCTTGAGGACGACGCGGTTGACCGCGGCTGTCGCGCCGAGGTCGACCTGTACCCACTGCGGGAACGAGTTGTTGACGCTCTCCCAGTAGCTGTTCTGGTCGCCGTCGACGGCGTTGCCCGCGACGTAGCCCTGGTTGTGGCTGCTCTCGCTGGTCGGCTTGCCTCGGGCCAGGTTGCCTGTCGGTGGCGGCGTGCCGACGACGAGTGGGGTCGGCCTCGTCGCGGTGAGCGGGATCTGGCCCTTGAGCATCTTGCCGCCGTCGGCGGTGATCCGTAGGTAGTAGTCGGCGGAGCAAACGAAGCCGTCCTCGTCCAGCGTCACGAAACTGGACCCTACCGGGATGTACGCCGCCGACTCGGCGGTCTTCGCGATCTGGTTGCCCTCGTTGTACTCGTCGAACATCGAGACGTAGAGGCCCTGCGCGCCCAGCCGGATCATGTTGTAGAGGTGCCGCCAGTAGAAGTCGCCGTGGCGGCGGGCGTGCGACGACAGGTCGCCCGGCATGACGCAGGGCTGGTAGTCGATGCCGCGGGCGTTGCACTCGGCCTGATCGGCCAGGTTCACGTTGGTGTAGAACCAGTCCAGCCCGTCCAGAGTGCCGGTCCGCCCGACCATCCACGGCGAGATCATGTGGAACGCCGTGTAGACGTCGAAGTAGCCCGCCCGGGAGTCGTTGATGCCCTGACGCCAGTAGGTCGGCACGCCGCCGATGACGTAACACCCCTGATTCTTGAACCAGGTCACGACGTCGAGACAGGCGGCCGCGCTGAACGGGCGGCCGTCGTCGTTGAAGCCGAAGCCCCAGACGCACACGACCGGCTTGCCGTTCTGGCGGGCGTACGCCCCCGACGCGGTGTGCGCCGACATCTTCTGCGTCCAGTCGGTCTTGATCTCCGACTGCATGTTCGTCCAGTTGGTGACGTCGTACATCACGTAGAACTTGCGGCCGGTGGCTTCGGCGGCGGTGCGTACCTTGACCGCCATCGCGTCCCGGATCGCACCCTCGCCGCCGAACGGATTGAAGCGTTGCAGCGCCGCGGTGTCGCAGCCGTTGTCGCGCATCCACTGGAAGTGCGTGTCGACCGTCTGCTGGTCGTAGTGGGAGAACAAGGCGGCGGGCTGCCCGTTGCCGAGGTTCGCCCACGCCGTGGGATAGGTCCGGGTGTAGTCGCGTACGTCCGGCCAGGAGACGATCGAGTTGTTGGACGGCGAGGGCGTCTGCCCCCAGTTCTGCGCCCAATGCCACCAGCCGTTGATCGGCGAGCCGTCCCCGGCCGCGGCGAACCAGCCCTGGTAGCCCACCGTGATCTTGCCGACGACGTCGCCGGGCGGGCTGGCGGCTGCCGCCACGGTCGCCTCCGTGGCCCCGGCCGCCGTTCCCGCCGCCGCACCGGCCGCGACCGCCGTCGCGGTTGCCGTCGCGGTTGCCAGGACTTGCCTGCGTGTGACCGTCATGGCGCTCCCTTGTGTCGAATGTGGACAGGGATTGCGGCGACGCCCGGCCGCCGGGCCATCATGCCAGTGGCCGACATGAGAACGCAATACTTAGATATTCGTACGCAACATCCTGACGGTGTGCGTGCAATCTTGCGGCGGTGGGT
>JABFYB010000031.1 GCA_013361475.1 Hamadaea sp. | reverse complement strand
TCGGCGTTGGCCGACCCTACGACCAGGAGGTCGTAGTCGTACATGAGGTTGCTCCCCTGATAGGTCCCCGTGGTGACGTGAGGCGGACGGCCGTCATGAGTCATGAGCCATGAGCCATGAGCCGGTTAATGACCCGGTTAATGACCCGGTTCATGGGCCGGTTCATGGGCCGGTTCATGGGTCCATGCTCCTGCAACGGCCGTCCGCCCGTTCGCCGTTCACCGATGTCAGCCGCCGAAGCCCGCCACGTTCTCCTTCGTGACCACCTTCACCGGCACCATCACCGACTTCTCCACCTTTTTGTCCTCGGCTGCCTTCACCGCGTTCTGCACGGCGATCCGGCCGAGCTCCGCCGGCTGCTGCGCGACCGACGCGTACAGCGTCCCCGCCTCGACCGCCTTCAGGCCGTCCTCGGTGCCGTCGAAGCCGATGACCTGCACGGACTTGCCGGCCTTGGCGCCCAGCGCCTTGATCGCGCCGAGGGCCATCTCGTCGTTCTCCGCGAAGACGCCGTCGATGTCCGGGTTGGCCTGGAGCAGGTTGGACATGACGTCCAGGCCCTTGGTGCGGTCCCAGTCGGCCGGCTGCTTGGCGACGACCTCGATGTCCGGGTAGGACTTCAGGCCCTCCGCGAAGCCGGAGCCGCGCTCGCGGCTGGCGGAGGTGCCGGCCTGGCCCTGGAGGATCACGATCCTGCCCTTGCCGCCCAGCTTCTCGGCGAGCGCCTTGGCGGCCAGCTTGCCGCCGGTGACGTTGTCGGAGGCGACGAGCGCGGCCGAGTCGGCGTTGTTGACCGCGCGGTCGACGGCGACCAGCGGGATGCCCGACTTGTTGACGGCCTTCGCCGCCGGGGTCACCGCGTCGGAGTCCACCGGGTTGACGATGATCGTGCCGAGGCCCCCGCTGGTGAAGTTCTGCAGCTGGTTGGCCTGCTGCGAGGCGTCGTTCTGCGCGTCGGTGACGGTCAGGTCCACGCCCAGCTTCTTCGCCTCGGCCTGCGCACCGGCCCGGATCTGCACGAAGAACGGGTTGTTGAGGGTCGACAGCGACAGGCCGATCTTCTGGCTCTTCGCCTCCGACGTACCGCTGTGCAGCAGGGAGGTGGCGCCGACGATCGCCGCCGCGACCACGGCCGCGAGGACGTACGTCGCCGCCTGCCTGCCCTTGTTGCCGCCGCCGCCCGTGGTCACCGGGGTCGCCCCCGCCTTGCGGCGCACCGTGTCGAGGAGCACCGCCAGCGCGATCACGACGCCGATGACGACCTGCTGCCAGAACGCCGACACGGACAGCAGGTTGAGGCCGTTGCGCAGCACCGCCAGGATCAGCGCGCCGATCAGCGTCCCGGACGCCTTGCCCGTGCCGCCGGCCAGCGAGGCGCCTCCGATGACGACCGCCGCGATGGCGTCGAGCTCGTAGCCCTGCGCGGCCTGCGGCTGCGCGGAGGACAGCCGGGCGGCGAGCACGATGCCCGCGGCGGCGGCGAACAGTCCGGAGAACGCGTAGATCGCGAGCTTCTGCTTCTTCACGCGCAGCCCGGACAGACGGGCCGCTTCCTCGTTGCCACCGATCGCGTACATCGAGCGGCCGATGTACGTCCGGCCGAGGACGAAGGCGGTGATCAGGCCCATGCCGACCATCACGAGCACCGGCACCGGCAGCCAGCCGCCGAGCGTGTCGCCGAGGTGCGAGACCGAGTCGGGCAGGGCGATGGGGGAGCCCTGCGAGATCACCAGCGACAGACCGCGGGCCACCGACAGCATGGCCAGCGTCGCGATGAACGGCGGGAGCTTGCCGTACGAGATCAGGAAGCCGTTGACCAGGCCGCACGCTATGCCGGTCGCGACGGCCAGGAGTACGGCGACGAAGACCGGGACGCCTTCCGACGTGGCGCTCCAGGCCAGGACGGTGGCCGACAGGGCGGCGACCGAGCCGACCGACAGGTCGATGCCCGCCGAGACGATGACGAAGGTGACACCGAAGGCGAGGATGGCGGTCACGGCCGCCTGGACGCCGACGTTGAGGAGGTTGTCGGCCGTCAGGAAGTCGCCGGACAGTGCCGACATCGCGACGACGAGGACGATCAGCGCGGTGAGCGCGCCGTTGTCGAGCAGAAGACGGCGCAGGCCGCCCGGGGCGCCACTCGCGCCCGTCGTGCTCTTGAGCGTGTCAGTGGCCACGGGAGGCCTCCACATCCGTAATAGCAGGGTCCGTAGTGGTAGCGGCAGAGGTGCTGACGGCCAGCGCCATCACGGCGTCCTGGGTCGCCTCGTCGGCCGCGAGTTCGCCCGCGATCCGGCCCTGGGCCATCACGAGGACCCGGTCGCTCATGCCGAGCACCTCGGGCAGATCGCTGGAGATCATGAGTACGGCGGCACCGGCCGCGGTCAGTTCGTTGATCAGCTGGTAGATCTCGACCTTGGCGCCGACGTCGATCCCGCGCGTGGGCTCGTCGAGGATCAGCACCTTGGTGTCGGCGAGCAGCCACTTGCCGATGACGACCTTCTGCTGGTTGCCACCGGAGAGGGTGCGCACATGCTGGCCGAGCCCGGCCATCCGCACGCCCAGCTGCTTGGCGATCTTCGCGGCGGCTTCCCGCTGCCCCTTGAGGTCGACGAGCCCCGCGCGCGTGGCCGAGCGCAGCGTCACCAGGCCGAGGTTCTCCTCGACCGACGCGTCAAGGACCAGGCCCTGGCCCTTGCGGTCCTCGGGGATCAGCCCGATGCCCGCGGTCATCGCCGCGTTGACGTCGTACCTGGCGACCGGGGCACCGGAGACCTTCACGGCGCCCTTGTCGTACGGGTCGGCGCCGAACACGGCCCGCACGACCTCGGTACGGCCCGCGCCGACGAGCCCGGCGATGCCGACGACCTCACCGGCGTGCACCTGGAAGCTCACGTCGTGGAAGACGCCGTCCCTGGTCAGCCCCTCGACGGACAGCAACGGGGCGCCCTTGTCGGGCCGTTCGCGCGGGTACTGCTGCTCGATCGAGCGCCCCACCATGAGCCGTACGAGTTCGTCCTCGGGCGTGGCGGCCGGGACCTGCCCGACGCTCTTGCCGTCGCGGATGACCGTGACCCGGTCGCCCAGGGCGGCGATCTCCTCCAGGTGATGCGTGATGAAGACGATGCCGACGCCGTCCTCGCGCAGCGTGCGCACGATCGCGAAGAGCTTCTCGACCTCCTCGGAGGTGAGCACGGCGGTCGGCTCGTCCATGATGAGCACGCGCGCGTCCAGGCTGAGCGCCTTCGCGATCTCGACCATCTGCAGCCGTGCGATGCCGAGTTCACGTACACGCGCGCGTGGCGACACGTCGACCCCGACCCGCTTCAGCAGGACCTCGGCGTCGGCGTCCATCCGCTTGCGGTCGATCATGCCGAGGCGGCGCGGCTGGCGGCCCAGGAAGATGTTCTCGGCGACCGTCAGATCGGGTACGAGGTTGAACTCCTGGTAGATGGTGGCGATCCCGAGGCGCTCGGAGTCCTGCGCACCGTGGATGCGCGTCTCCTCGCCGCCGACCAGGATCCGCCCGGCGTCGGGCGTGTAGGCACCGGAGAGCATCTTGATGAGGGTGCTCTTGCCGGCGCCGTTCTCACCGAGGAGGACGTGCACCTCGCCCCGGCGCAGATCGAAGTCGACGCCATCCAGCGCGACCACGCCCGGGAAGGTCTTCCGTATGCCTTCGATGCGCAGCAACTCGTCCGGGTTGCTCACGAAGTGCTCCTTTGCACTGGGGAGGGGTTCACTGGGTGGGGGTTCACGGGGTGGGGGTTCACCGGGTGAGGTTCTCGCCGCAGGAGCGGCGTACGACGAGTCGGGCGGGCAGGGTGACGGACTCGCCGGGCCGTCCCTCGATGCGGTCGACCAGGGCGCGTACGGCGGCCCGGCCCAGCTCGCCCGTCGGCTGGGCGACCGCGGTGATCGGCGGATCGGTGTGCACGAACCACGGGATGTCGTCGAACGCCGCGAGCGCGATGTCCCCGGGAATCCGCAGCCCACGCGCGCGTACGGCGTCCAGCGCGCCCAGCGCCATCAGGTTGTCGGCCGCGAACACGACTTCGGGCGGCTCGGGCAGGTCGAGGAACCCCTCGGTGACCCGGCGTCCGCTCTCGGCCTGGAAGTCGCCCTGGCCTATGTAGGCGTCGGGGAGTTCGAGCCCGTACGCGCCGAGGGCCTCGCGGAAGGCCTCGATGCGTTCCCGTCCGGTGGTGGTGGCGGCGGGCCCCGCGATGATCGCGAGCCGCCGGTGCCCGAGCCCGTGCAGATGCGCCACGAGATCCCGTACGGCGGCCGCCCCGTCCGCCCGCACCACCGGCACGTCCACGCCCGGGATCCACCGGTCCACGAACACCATCGGCGTGCCCGCCCGCACGGCGTCCAACATCAGCGGCGAGCCGCCGTCGGTCGGCGAGACGAGGAGCCCGTCGATACGCCGGTCCAGCAGGTTCCGCACGTGATGGTCCTGCAGATCGGGCCGCTCGTCGGCGTTGCCGATGATCACGCTGTAGCCGAGCGCGCGGGCCTCCTCCTCCACGGAACGGGCCAGTTCGGTGAAGTACGGGTTCATGACGTCGCTGATGACCAGGCCGAGGGTGTGGGTCTGGTCGGTGCGCAGGGAGCGGGCGACGGCGTTCGGGCGGTAGCCCAGGGTCTCG
>JABFYB010000421.1 GCA_013361475.1 Hamadaea sp. | reverse complement strand
GCGCCAGCGTGATCATGGCCCCGTGTGCAGGCTGGTCGGCGGCCACTCACCGTCGGCGAACTCCTTGGCCCAGTAGTACGGATGCACTTCGGCCAGGGTACGCATGGCCCATCCGGCCGGTTGGACCTTGTCAGGGACGGCGACCTGTACATCGGGACCCCACATGGCCAGCCTTTCCTGGCAGATGCCGCACGGCGCCAGGACACCGAGCCGGCCCTCGGCGTTGCGATAAACGTAGGCGGAGGCGGTGACCCGCCTGCCGAGCGTGTACGCCTGGATGATCGAGCCCGTCTCACCGCACAGCGTCACGCCGCCGTTGATGTTGTCCAGGCCGACGCTGGTGACGATCTGCCCGTCGTCGAGGTACATGGCTGCCGCGCCACCCGGTTCATCCGCAGGCCAACGCTGCTCCAATTGCGCTATCGCGGCGTCAACGAGTTTCTGATCAAGAAGCATGGGGCCAGCCTGACAGTCGGCCGGGTTCCAGGGCAACACGATTCGACGCCGCCCAGCCGGCTCCGGCGACCGCCGCGCGGGTCACGATCGGGAGATCAGGGCGTCGCCGGCGTCCGTACGCGAGTAGAGCACTTCGCGTCCGCTGCGTCGCCGGGTGACCAGCCCGGTGCGGCGAAGCGTGGTGAGGTGTGTGTTCACGCCGCCGGGGCTCCAGCCGGTTGTTTCGGCGATGGTGCGGGTGGAGGCGGGCTGTTCCAGTGCACGGAGGATGGCTGCGCGTCGCCGGCCGATCAGGTCTTCGAGCGGGTCGCGTCTGGAGGTGTCCGGCTGCCACACGTCGCCGACGCCGGGTGGTTGATAGGTCAGGGCGGGATCCCATGGCGCGTCGACGCGTGGCCAGACGCCGGAGGCGAGCACCGACGGGATCAGAAGCAGGCCGCGACCGGCCAAATCTATGTCGCGTGACTGCCCTGTGGCCGGTGAGACGGTCAGTACCTCGCCGTTCCAGGACACCATCCGGTTCAGATCGTGAAAGGCGGTGGCTCCGCCGGCCATGACCAGGTGGCGAGCCCGGGCGGCGATCTCGGATTCGAGGAAGGCGGTCATCCGCGGCCACCATGGTGCCAGTGCGGCGTCCCAGAAGGCCCGCATCTGTGTGACCAGGTCGCTCAGAGCACGCCCGGGATCCTCGACGAACACCGACATGGTTGCGGGCACACCCTGCGGATAGGCACGCCGGACGTCGTCGGCGACGATCGCGGGTGGCGTGCCCCCGACTCGGGCCAGCTCGTCGGCGAGCAGCGGATGCGGGCTGAGCGGAGCGGGCGCGTTGAAGTTGGGCCATGCCCGGCGTCCCAGCGGGTTGACGGCATAGAGCAGGTCAAGCTGCAGGTCGCCCAGCCGGGGCAGGGTGGACTCGACGAATCGGCGGTGTTCGGGGAACCGGCCGGGCAGCCGCAGGACGTAGGTGGCCGCGGCCATCTCGATCAGCGGCGCGATCGCGAACCGGGTTCGCAGCAGATCGTCGCGCCCGAACCGGAACCTGATCTGCGCCTGCGCCTCGGGCATGAGATTCAGAATAGTCGGAATCTGTTGGAGCTCGAGGGCATCAGGCAGCAAGCTCGCATGTAGGACCACTGAAGAGAAGTGCGAGGAATTGAAATGGGCAAGGTTGTGATGCACAACGTCGTGTCGGTCGATGGGTTCATCGCCGACGACAATGACGACGTGGGGCCGCTGTTCGATTGGTACTTCGCCGGCGACGTCCCGGTCGGCGGCTTCACTGTCACCCGGCAGTCGGCCGACTATCTCGAGTCGACCTGGGCACGAACCGGTTGCCTGGTGATCGGCCGGCGCCTGTTCGACTTGATGAACGGCTGGGACGGCACCCCGCCGGCGGGCATCGCGCACGTCGTGGTCGTCTCCCACCGGCCACGGCCCGACGGTTGGCACCCCGACGCGCCGTACCACTTCATCGGTGACCTCCAAACCGCGGCCCAGCAGGCCCAGATGCTGGCCCAGGACCGCGACGTCGGCGTCGCCGCGGGCGAGGTGGGCGGGCAGTTCCTCGCCGCCGGGCTGGTCGACGAGATCGCCATGGACATCGCCCCCGTCGTTCTCGGATCCGGGAGGCGATTCTTCGGCGCGACCCACGCCCAGCAGCTCCTGCAAGACCCGGACGTGGTCATCCGTGGCCATCGTGTGCTCCACCTGCGATACGCGGTGCGCCATGGATGACGCACTCATGGCCCACGCGCGAGACCTCGCCGACAGCAACCGCTACCTCACCCTGGCGACGATCGACGAGGACGGCCGCCCCTGGGCCTCACCGGTCTACTTCGCCGCCGACGCCGACCTGCGAGAGTTCTACTGGGTCTCCTCGCCCACGGCCCAGCACTCCCTCAACCTCGCGAAGCGACCCGACGTCAGCCTCGTGGTGTTCGACTCCACGGTGCCGCCCTACCACGGCCGGTGCCTCTACGTAGCCGGCACCGCTCAAGCGCTCGACGACACCCAGATACACCGTGGCCTGACGATCTATCCCGGGCCAGCGACACGGGGCGGCTCCGCGGTGTCGGCAGCCGACGTAACCGGAACAGCACCCTGGCGCATCTATCGGGCCGAAGCCTCCGCGCTGTGGGTGCTCTGCCCGCGACCACCGCGGCAGGCATGCGAACGACACGGGCGCACCGACGATCACCGGCAACGCATCCGCTGAACAGCACCACCAAAGGTCGAACCAACTCCCGCTGCCGGGCGGTCATTCCACCGGTAGTGCGTCCTCGTCGAAATCTCGCACCGCGGCTGCGGCGGCCGCCCGGTTCGTGACCTGCAGGCGTTCGAAGACGTGCTGAAGATGTTTGCGTACGGTCGATTCCGCGATGCCGAGTCGCCGCCCGATTTGGCGGTCGGTGTGCCCGACGGCCACCAGGCGCAGCAGTTCCCGCTGGCGCTGGGTCAGGTCGGCGGCGCCGGATCGGGCCGCCCGCCGCTGCCGGTACATCTGGTACAGATGCGGCCGCAGCAGCCACAGGATCGTCCGATCGCGATCGGTGAAGTCGCGGCCGGTGTCGCGGAAGGCCGCCAGCCGCAGCGTACGCCCGGGCGTGCCGGCCAGGCAGACGGTCATGTGATGGGCGACGCCGGCTGGAGCGAAGTACTCCGACCACATGCCGGTGTCGCGGTACTGCCGGGCCGAGTAGAAATCCGAGATCTTGATGACGCTGTCCAGGTCGCCGCTGCGATCGGGATAGGCGCAGGGTACGCAGTCCCAGTAGTGCCGGAAGAACACGGCGAGCAGGTCCGGGTCGCCGTCGCCGGTCTCGGCAGGCAAATCCTGCCAAGGCCGGGCGGAGCGCTGGGTGCTGTCGATGACACCGACCGACACGGCGTCGCAGCCGAGCAGCGACCGCAGGCCGTCGAGGGTCGCCGAGGGCAGCAGCAGTTCCGGCTCGCAGCTGTGCTGCGCGCCCTCGACAATGAGGCGTCGCATCGCGCGCAGGTCCCGATCGCCGGCCTTCACGAGCCGACCGTAGGAGCGCGGGTCGACCGCTGGCAATCACAAATGCGTCAGCCGCGCCATGGTCGGAAATGAGAATGGGCCGCGCCCTGCGGCTGCAACACACTCGACTCCATGGATCGGCATCTGCACAGAACAGTCGCGTCGATGAGTGTCGGCGTACTCACCGCTGCGCTGGCGGCGATCGCCGTCATGCCCGCCGCGGCCGCTCCGGCTGCCGTGGTGGTGACCGAGAAGACCGCCATCGCCCGCGCCGAAGCGGTGCTGGATACGCAGCGCGAGACGGTGGCGGCCACCCAGGACGACGATTTCCGGATCGTCCGCACCATCGTGGATCCGGACGGCTCATCGCACGTTCGTTATTCGCGTACCTATCAAGGTCTGCCGGTCTACGGCGGCGACATCGTCGTGCACAACCGGCCGGACGGGACCTACGACGGCAGCTCGGTCGGCCTCGCCGCGCCGCTGCGGTTGGACATCCGGCCGAGCATCGCCGACAAGGACGCCATCGAGATCGCCCGGCGCGCCTTCGCCGGCAAGGTGGACAAGGTGGCCGACCCGGTGCTGGTGATCGACGCGGCCGACGGCGTTGGCCGGCTCGCCTATGAGACGGTGGCCTCCGGCACCGCGCTCGACGAGCAGACGCCCTCGGTGCTGCACGTGTTCGTCGACGCGCTGACGGGCGAAGTGATCCGATCCGTCGACGAGATCGAGCAGATCATCTTCAGCCCCGAGATCGGCACCGGCGACACCTACTACTCCGGCAAGGTCCAGCTTCGTACCACGTACACAGATCTGTATCCCGGCCCGCGGTACCGGCTGATCGACCAGCCGGCTGACGCTTCTCGAACCTGCGACATGGGAAACGGCACCACCACCTGCACTCCCGTCGTCGATTCGGACAACATCTGGGGCGACGGCACCCTCGCCGACCGCCAGACGGTCGCCGCCGACGCTCACTACGGCATGGGTGTCGCGTACGACTACTTCAGGAACACGCACGGACAATATGGAATCTCCGGAGACGGCCGAGGCGTGTCCGCTCGAGTTCATTTCGGCGACCAGCACTCCAACGCCAGCTGGTGGGGCGGGGCCAGAACCATGACCTTCGGCGACGGCGACGACAACCAGCATCCGTTCGTGACGCTCGATGTCGTCGGACACGAGTGGACCCATGGCGTCACCGAATCCCTGGCCGGGCTGATCTACGGCGGTGAGTCAGGCGCTCTGAACGAGGCGACCAGCGACATCTTCGGCGCGGCGATGGAGTTCTACACGGCGAACCCGGCCGACCCGGGGGAGTACGAGATCGGCGAGAAGATCGACGACACCCCGCCGGCGGGTGGCGCCATCCGCTACCTGTACAACCCTGGTGCCGACGGCCTTTCCTACTCCTGCTACTGGGGGAAGTTCCCCGACACGTTCCCCGTCCACTTCTCCTCCGGGGTGGCCAACCACTTCTTCTTCAACCTCGCCGAGGGCAATGGGGACACCCCCTGGGGCTACTCGCCCCTGTGCCAGACCGGCCTGTCCGTGACGGGCATCGGCCGGGAAGCCGCCGAGAAGATCTGGTTCCGGGCGCTCAACGTGTACTTCGTCTCCAACACCGGCTACAGCGACCAGGCGAACCCGGCCAACACCGCGCGGGCGTACACGATCAAGGCGGCGTCCGACCTGTACGGCCGATGCTCCCCGCAGGCGAAGGCGGTCAACGCCGCCTGGCTGTCGGTCAACGTGCCCGGCCCATTCATCTGCTCCAAGCTGGAAGTCGACATCGACCACCTCGTCGTCTTCACGGCGGACACGGGCGCCGTAACCATCATCACCCACCCCGGCACTGAGCCGGCGACGCTCGAGTTCTCGGCGTCGGGCCTGCCGGAGGGCGTAGGTGTCACATTCCGGCCCGAGCGGGTTCAGGCCGGCGACAAGGCGTCGATGTCCGTCGCCGTGGCGGACTACGCTCGGCCCGGGACCTATCTCATCACCATCACAGCCCGAAGCAAGGAGGACTCAGACTCCGTGACGCTGGAGCTGACCGTCCTCGCTCGAAAATAAGCCCATCCTCGCGGTGCCGCCGCCGGACGTAAGACCGGCGGCGGCACCGCGCCCGCCAATCGGGTCGTCTGCCACGGCGCGCGTCCTGCCCCCATCGGTTCGAGCTGCTCTACCGCCACTGTGGCACCATGGTGCGTTATGGATCATCAGGGGCAGTTTCGTCGTGCGGCGCTCGCGTTGGGCATCCCGGACGAGGAGGTCAGCCGGTTTATCCAGCACCTCCGTTTGTCGATCCAGTTGAGCGGGGGATCCGACGGTGTTCCGGTCGGGCAGTTCGGTGGGTTGCCCCGGCTGCCGGTGGGCATGGACTGGCCGTCCGATGGGGTCGGTTTGTTGCCGTTCGTCTTCTCGGTCGATTGTGCGGCGCTGCCTAGCGTCGACGGCTTCGGCCTGCCGGCAAACGGCTCGCTGCTGTTCTTTATGAACCATGAGCAGGCCGTCGCCACGGGGGAGCGCAGGTACGGCCGGGTCGTGTATGTGCCGGTCGGTGCCGAAACTGAGGTGGCGCAAGGTGCCATCGACGACGAGTTGGTCGGCGAGCGGTACGACCTCGGTGCCACGCTGCGCGCGGAGTTCCCCGATTGGTTCGGGTCGGCCGACGAGGCCGACGAGGAGGACGAGGAGGACGAGGACGACCTGTCGCCTTTCCAGCAGGAGTTGGCCCGCGACCTCGAGCGTGACCTGCCGCACCTGGCTGAACTCTGTGCCCTGGCCCGCGATCTCTGGCCGCCGTCCGACGGGTACGTCAGCGCCTACATCGGCGGGTATGCCGACGCGGAGGTGATCGGGAGTATTGCGGAGCAGACCCTCGCGGGACGTGAGAAGAACGGCGAGATCGTCATCCCGGTCGCGGCATGGTATTCGCATGTGGAGAAGGAGACGCATCGGCTGACGAATGAATGGGTGTCGCTGGCGCGCTTTCCCGTAGACAACGAGTTCTACTACCGCAGTGACGGCAGTTTCGTGATCCGTCACCACGATCTGGCCGCCGGTCGGCTGGACGAGGCGCTTCCCGTGGCTGAGCTGATCCCATAGAACACCCGTGGCACCGGATGCGCCCACGATGTTGCGTTGCGATGCCGTTCTGTTCAGCCGTTGATGCGCAGGACGTCCTTGACTCCATGTGGTTGCTTGAGAACCTCCGGGCCGGCGTCGAGCGGCACCCGGTTGGTGATGATCGACCGGACGCTGTGCGGGATCAGGTACATGGCTTGTTCGAGCTTCTGCACGGCCAGTTCGAACGCTGACCGGCCGGCGTTGACCGTGCCCACGATGGCTTGGTTGTTGAGGACGATGTCTTTCATGATCCGGTCGATGGGCAGCGTGGCGGGTTCGTTCAGCGCGGGAATGCCGGTCAGGATGAGCAGGCCGTTCGGGGCGAGCGCTTGGGTGGCGGTGAAGGCCACGGTCGGGACGCCGACGGCTTCGTAGATGACGTCGATGGGGCCGATGACGCTGTTGATCTTTTCGATCGGGGTCTGCTCCGTGGACACGTATACGGCGCCCAGTTCGCGGACTTTGTCGGCGCGAGGACTGTCGGCGGGCTCGCGAGAGTAGACGACCGTGTCGAAACGGGTCACGGTCATCGCGATGGCGCCGAGCATGCCGATCGGGCCGGCGCCCAGCACGAGGGTTCGGGCCTTGTCCGGTTGCCAGGGCAGCCGTTGCTGGATGGCCTGCGCCTGTTCGGCGGCCTTGGCGGCGATGGACAGAGGCTCGATGAGGGTGGCGACGTCGGTCAGTTGCGGTGGTACGGCGACGAGGTTCTGCTCGTCTTCGACGACGAGTTCGGTGAGGTAGCCGTGGGCGTGTTTGATGCCGCGCTCGGTGAACGCGCCGGTGGTGCAGAAGTCCTGCCGGCCGATCCGGCAGGTGCGGCAGCCGGAATCGGCGCATGGCCGGCGCACGGTGGGGACGACGAGGTCGCCGACGCGCAGCTCGGTGACGTCTGGGCCGGTTTCGAGGACTTCGGCGACGGCCTCGTGGCCAAGGATCAGGTAGTCCGATCCGGTCGGCGGATCACCGTACTCGAAGGCGGCGATCTCACGGTCGGTGCCGCAGATGCCGACCTCCAGGACGCGCAGCAGCGCTTGGCGCCCGGTCGGCGCCGGCGGCTCGGCGACGTCGATGACCCGGACGTCCTGCTGTTCGCGGAATACCGCCAGTGCACGCATACTCTCACGTCCTTCCATGCTCGATGTGGTTCACCGGGGAACGCGGCGATAGGCCGCTGAGCACCCGGACGGCTTCGGTGGCCGCGATGGTGCGAATGGCCTGAATGGATTCCTCGGAGTAGTAGGCCGCGTGCGGGGTGACGATCACGTTGGGGTTCCGTAGGAGCGGGTTGTCCGGTGTCCAGCCGCGGTGCTTGGCGGGTTCCTCCTCCAGGTCGTCGAGGGCCGCGCCGGCGATGACGCCTCGTTGCAGCGCCCGGTCGAGGGCGGAGTCCTCGACGATCGGCCCGCGTGCGGTGTTGACGAGGATGGCGGTGGGTTTCATCCGGGCCAGGGTGGTGTCGTTGAACAGATGGCGGGTCTGCGAGGTGAGCGGCGCCTGGATCGTGAGGTAGTCCGACTGGCTGATCAGCTCGTCCAGCTCCACCGGCCGGACCCGGTCGGCGCGCATCTGATCGGCGTCGACGAACGGGTCGCAGGCCCAGACGTCGACGCCGAACGCCTGGGCGCGGGCGGCGATGAGGCGGGCGATGGCGCCGTAGCCGAGCAGGCCGAAGACTCGACCGCGTAGCCGCCAGATCGGTTGGCCCGTCTGCCATCTCCATTCGCCGTGACGGGTGGCCGCGTCGTACTGGACGACCTTTCGGGCGGCGGTGAGCCATAGTGCGATGGCGTGGTCGGCGACCTCGTCGGCGCACCAGTCGTTGGGCGCGTTGGTGACCTGTATGCCGAGGCGGGTGGCTTCGTCGACGTCGACGATGTCGACACCGGTGCCATAGCGGGAGATGACCCGGAGCCGTGGCAGGTTGTCCATCGCGGTGGCGCCGATGTGGGCGTACTGGGTGAGGATGCCGTCGGCGTCCTGGCCGGCTGCGATGACGTCCTGTTCGGACTTGCACTGGTGGGCGGTGAGCCGGAATCCGGCGTCCTCGACGATGGCGCGCTCGATCTCGACGTCGCCGAAGTCCGAGTCTGCGATCATGATCGTACCGGGTTCAGTGGGAGTCACGAGGGAGTCCCTTCGTGGCGATGATGTCCTGGTAGGCGACGGCGAACTCCAGGCAGCTGCCGGTGTCCATCTGCCCGGTGTGGGCGCGGAACAGTTCTTGCCAGGGCGTCTGATGGGCGAACGTCAACGGCGCGTGATCGCGCCACCGTTCGGCGATCTCCTCGTCGCTGAGGTCGATATCGAGCCGGTGGTTGGGGACGTCCAGCGTGATGCGGTCACCGGTACGCAGGATGGCGAGATTGCCGCCGACGGCGGCCTCCGGGCTCACGTTGAGGATCGACGGAGCGTCAGCCGTACCGCTCTGCCTGCCGTCGCCCAGGGTCGGAATCGCCTCTATTCCTCGCGTGATCAGCGCCGCCGGCGGTTGCATGTTCACGACTTCGGCCGACCCGGGGTAGGCGATGTTGCCGGCGTATCGCACCACCAGGATGCAGTCCTCGTCGATCTGCAACTCGGGGTCGTCGATGCGGCGGTGGTAGTCCTCGGGGCCGTCGAAGACCACGGCGCGCCATGTCACCGTCGGGCTGGTGAGGTAGCGGGCGCGAAGGTCCTCGGTGATCACCGACATCTTCATCATCCCGGACGTGAAAAGGTTGCCGTGCAGGACGAGCACCCCGCCGCGCGGGCCGAAAGGATGGTCATAGCTTGCGATGACGTCCTGGTTGGTGCTCGCCGTGCCGGCGACGTTCTCGGCGACGGTGCGTCCGTTGACGGTCATGGCGTCGCCGTGCAGCCGGCCGGCCGCCAGCAAGGCGTGCATGGTCGCCGGTACGCCTCCGGCGTGGTAGAAGTCCTCGCCGAGATACTGCCCGGCCGGGGCACAGTTGACCAGGATGGGTATGTCGCCGCCGCCGCGTTCCCAATCGCCGTTGGTCAACTCGATGCCGCAGTGACGGGCGATGGCGTTCACATGGATGGGGCAGTTGGTCGATCCGGCGATCGCCGATGTGACCATGATCGCGTTATGGAAAGCATCCTGGGTCATGATCGTGCGCGGGGTCAGGTTCTCTCGTACCAGCCCGACCGCTCGATGACCGGTGTCGTAGGCCATCTGGGCCCGTTCGCGGTATGGGGCCGGGATCGCCGCGCAGCCGGGCAGGCTCATTCCCAGCGCCTCGGCGATGCTGTTCATCGACAGCGCTGTGCCCATGGTGTTGCAGTGCCCGACGCTGGGCGCCGAACGAGACACGCGGTCCATGTACTCGGCGTAGCCGATCCGACCGGCCGCCAGCAGTCGCCACGACTCCCAGATGACCAGCCCCGAACCGACCCGGCGGCCATCCATATACCCGTTCAGCATGGGTCCGCCGGACAGCACGATCGCCGGCAGGTTCACCGTGGCCACGGCCATCAGGCACGCGGGCGTGGTCTTGTCGCAGCCGGTCGTCAGCACAACGCCGTCCAGCGGATAGCCGTAGAGGATCTCCACCAGGCCCAGGTAGGCAAGGTTGCGGTCCAACGCCGCCGTGGGTCGCTTGCCTGTCTCCTGCAGGGGATGGACCGGGAACTCCAACGGGATCCCGCCCGCGTCTCGCACACCGGCCCGCACCCGGTCGGCCAGCTGCAGGTGATGCCGGTTGCACGGAACAAGATCGCTGCCGGTCTGGGCGATTCCGATGATCGGACGTCCCGACTGCAGCTCTTCCCGGGTGAGCCCGAAGTTGAGATAACGCTCGAGATACAACGCCGTCATTTCAGGGTTGGCGGGGTTGTCCCACCACTGCTGGCTGCGCAGCCGCTGCCTCGCATCGCTCACGGCTTGGTTCCCTTCGCCGTTGTCTCGCCCGCTTCGCTTCGCTCGCCGCGCCGGCTACGTCGGCCGACCCGCTGCCGGGCAGATCCGCTGTCTGGTCCGACGTCAGGTAGGACAGGCCATGCAACGAGAAGCCGATACGCCGCCGTGCGCGCGGAACATGCGCCTGTCTCCGTTGACTTAGTTCGTAGTAGAAGCCGCCTAGCCGTATCTGTTAGGGCATCAACACCGCCGGCCCCGGCCGTGCATCGGTCACACGCCTCGACCGCCCAGGCGCTGTACTGCGGCAATAGCGTCGCTGAAGCACAGCGCATCGAAGCGTGAGGTGGCGTCGAGCCGCGTGACGCGTGACCCGGTTCCGCCGGCGCTGATCGGTGTGAGGCCCACTCGGCGGGCTCGATGGGCGCAGCCATCGCACCCCAGGTCCATGACCCCGCTGCCTCCAGAGAAACACAACGACGGCAGCCACGAAGCCAGATCGCAAATCACGGCACCTCGGCCTGCGGCGTTGTCAACGGCAAGCTTTCGGCCCCCGACGACGCTGCCGCGAGCAGATCTACCGTCTGCATCGCGGATCGCGTTTCAGGTGTTTCGAGGTGATATGGGTGGTGATCGCGACGGTGCAGCGTGAACCGTGCCCGGTGGGGGCCTTAAGATGTCAGTCCACGCCGGTCAAGATCCAGATGCAGAAGTGAAGTGATGACGTCGAGCCCTGCCCCGAGCCCGCTGTTCAGCATTCTCAGCTTGATCGAGATTCGGCAGCTGGACGGCGTCAGCGTTGCCATCAGCGGTTCCAAACGCCAGGCCATCCTTGCGTTGTTGCTGCTGGAGGCCGGTCGGACGGTCAGCACCGACCGGCTGATCGAGGGTTTGTACGCCGACGGGCCGCTGACCGACGCGGCCAACGCCCTGCATGGGCAGGTGTCCCGGCTGCGCCGGCTGGTGAGGGGAACCGGAGCCGTCATCGAGTCGGGTCCGGCGGGATACCGCCTCGATGTCGACCCCGAGGCGGTCGACGCGCACCTGTTCAGCCGGCTCGCCGCTGACGGCCGCCGCCTCCTGGCGGTCGATCCGGCGGCCGCCGAAGCGGTGTTGTCGCAGGCGTTGGGGCTGTGGCGGGGCCGCGACGTGCCCGATCTGCCCGATGTCGCCTTCCTGCACCCGCACGTGACCCGGCTCGTCGAGCTGCGATTGGCCGCGATCGAAGACCACGCCGAGGCGGCGCTCGCTCGCGGCAACCATGTCACCGTCGTCGCCGAGCTGTCCGAACTCCTCCGCGCGCATCCGCTTCGGGAACGCGCGTGCGCGTTGTTGATGCGGGCCCTCTACCGTTCGGGACGCCAGGCCGAGGCCCTCGAACTGTATGAGCGGATTCGCCGGTTGCTGGCGTCGGATCTGGGCACCGACCCGTCGGCTGAGCTTACCGCCGCGCACCTGGCCATCCTGCGGGATCGCCCGTCGCCCGGGCCACGCCGTGCGCCCGCGCAGCTGACGAGTTTCATCGGGCGCGAGGAGGAACTCGCCCAGCTGACCGAGCTGCTCGGCGGCGGACGGCTCATCACGGTCATCGGGCCTGGAGGCACCGGCAAGACCCGGCTCGCGATCGAGGCCGCCGCCACGCTGACCGGCGAAGTAGCGTTCATCGAACTCGCCCGCCTCAGCGACGCCCGGCTGCTGGGCCAGACCATCAGCGCCGCCTTGGGCCTGAGCGAGCCGGGACTGCTGTCGGCCGCCGGCCCGCCCGCCACCGAGGAACACCTGGTCGCGGCGCTCGCCGACCGGTCGCTCCTGATCATCCTGGACAACTGCGAGCACATCGTCGACGACACCGCCCGGTTCGCCCACCGGCTGCTGACCGCGTGTCCCCAGCTGCGGATCCTCGCCACCAGCCGCGAATCACTGGGCGTCACCGGGGAGACGCTGTTCCCGCTGCGGCAGCTCGGCGTCGCCGCCCCCGACGCACCGCTGCCGGAACGGCTGAACAGCCCGGCGGTACGCCTGTTCGCTGAGCGGGCGCGTACGGTGCGGCCGGACTTCCGGCTCAACGAGGCCGCCATCGACGACGCAGTACGCATCTGCGCTGAGCTGGACGGGCTCCCGCTGGCCATCGAACTCGCGGCGGCAAGGCTTCGTTCGCTCACCCCGGCCGAGATCGCCGCCGGGCTCTCCGACCGCTTCCGTCTGCTGTCCCGAGGCAGCCGGGCCGCCGAACCCCGGCACCAGTCGTTGCGTGCGGTGGCCGAGTGGAGCTGGGAGCTGCTCGAGCCCGCCGAGCGCACACTCGCCCGGCGGCTCACCGCGTTCACCGGTGGCGCGACCATCGCCTCGGCCACCGCCGTCTGCGGTCTGCCGGCAGCCGACCTTCCCGACCTGCTGGCGGGACTCGTCGAGAAGTCTTTTGTGGAGTACTCCGGTGGCCGCTACCGGATGCTGCAGACGATTCGCGCGTTCTGCGCCGAACGGCTCGCCGAGGCAGACGAGGAATCCAGCGTTCGCCGCGCACATGCGAAGTACTTCCGGCAGCTCGCCGTGGCCGAAGACGCCCGTCTGCGCGGCGCGGCGCAGCTGGAATCGCTGGACCAGCTGGTCGCAGAGAACGACGACCTACGGACGGCTCTGCGCTGGACGACAATCGACGACCCGCGACAGGCGCTGCAGATGGCAGCGGCCATGTCCTGGTACTGGTACCAGGGCGGACTGCGCCACGAAGGCGCAGTGCTGTGCGCTGAGCTGCTGACCGGAATCGGCGCAACACCACCCGACGACCTCGCCGAGGAGTACGCGTTGTGCGCCTCCAACGCCACGGCGACGCCGAGCGCGGATCCGGCGGCGACCCAGCGTCTGGCGTACGCGGCGGGGCTGATCGCCGACCGTCCACCCCGCTGGCCGGCAACAGCGGTGCTCTGCCGCGACGAGGACCGTCCACCCGCGACCGACGACTGGTCGCAAGCCACCGCCGAGCTGTTCCGCGGCCACCGGCACATCGTCCACGGCGAAACCGAGCTGGCCGAGGCAGCGCTGACCCGCGCGCTCGACGGCTTCCGGCAGGTCGGCGAACGGTGGGGCATCACCAATGCCCTCGACGCGCTGGCCGAGCTGGCGGCGTGGCGCGGCGATTGGCCCGAGACGCTCTCGCTCATGAGCAGCGCCATCGACACCGTGGCGCAGACGCCGACCGCCACCGCCACGCTCACCGACCTGCTGTGCCGGCGGGCCAAAGTGCACACGCTCGCCGGAGAACTCGACGCCGCCCGGGCCGATCTGGACCGGGCCGCCCAGACCGCCGCCCGCGCCGGCCACCGCGATGTCCCCGAACTTCATCAGGGGCTCGGGGATGTAGCTCGCCACCAGGGCGATCTGGCCGAAGCCGCCGCCCAGTACGCGACGGCGCTCGCTACGGCCAGCCCCGACGCGGATTCTCGTTTCCTCCGATTGAAGGCCCTCCGCGGCCTCGGCTGGATCGCCGTCGCCGCCGGGCAGGCCGACGAGGCAGTCCGGTACCATCGCGCTCTGCTCGACGAAGCACTGGAACACGACAACTATCTGCTCGCCGCCGACGCAGTCAACGGCCTAGCCGCAGTCGCCCAGCTCAACGGCGACGGCGTACGGGCGGCGCGACTCCTCGGCGCGGGCCGGGCCGTGCACCCCGGCCGTCGTACGGAAGACCAGGACACCCGACGGGTCTTACGCGCGACGCAACAGCTGCTCGGCCCAGCGGAGTTCGCCGCGGCGCTCGCTGCCGGGCAGGCGATGAGCCGCGAAGAAGCGTTGAAAGCCGCGCAAACCGCGACCACCTGCTCCACGTGAGGGTTCACCTCAGTCCATGACGAGCACATGCCGCAGTGCCGGTGACGTAGCATGCCGATGCTGATGCACCGCCAGGCGGGCTGCGTGACCGCATGTCCCGCGAGTTCGTGCAGGTCCATGGGATATCCACCGCGCATGAACCGATTGAGGACGTGGCACGTTTCCTGAGTATGCGTTCACTGGCAGTGCCCATACCGGACAGCAGAACACCTGTCGCGGCTTCGGCCGACGACTTCGAAGTGTTCTACAGCAAGCACATCAGCCGCCTGCACAGGGCGCTGACCATGACGCTCGGCGATTCGGTGCTGGCCCGTGAGGCTGTCGATGAGGCGATGGCCCGGGCGTTCGCTCGGTGGCGGTTCGTGCGCACCTACGACAACCCTACGGGCTGGGTCTACCGGGTCGCGGTGAATCAGGCGACATCCTGGTGGCGGAAGCGGCGCCGAGAACTGCCACCCGGGGACATCGAACAGGCTTCCGTCCACGACGGACCTGACGCAGGCGCCGTAGCTGTGCGTGACGCCGTCACCGCCCTTCCCCGGCCGCTACGCGCCGTCGTGGTGTGCCGAGTGCTGCTGGAGATGAGTACCGCCGACACTGCCGCGGCGCTGCGAATACCCGAAGGAACCGTCAAGAGCCGTCTCGCCCGGGCGCTGGCCGACCTGCGCTCACAACTCATCGAGGAGCGCGCCGAATGAGCACCGTAGAAGAACGTTTGCGCGCAGCGGCCGCGCAGGTCCCGGCGTACGAGGGTGACCTGGCGGCGGTGCGTCGGCGGGGGCGGAAGCGGATGCGTCGCAGCACGACTGGGTTGGTCCTGAGTGTCGCCGTGGCTGTCATCGCCTCGATCTCGGTTGGCTACGTGGCGGTCGGTGGCCGCGCCGCGCCCGGCGCCTCTATCCGCCCCGCCGTGTCTTCAGTGACCCCGTCGCCTACGTCGTTGCTCGACGTGGCTCCGACGAAGATGGCTTTGACCGGGCCTGGCCGTCAGGGCATGACCTTGGCGTCGTCGGGCCTGAGTAATCCTGTGTACATCACCTTTACACAGGACGAGGCGGCGCGGCAGATGCGTACCGATGGGACGATCGTCGTGCATCGGCCTGCTGGAGTCTGGCGATTCGTGAGCGGATACACCGCCCTGCCCGACGGCGGGGAAGTGCTGCTTTCGGTGACGGGGGATGAGACCACCGCCGGGCCGAACCACTCGGTCCTCTATCAACTCGATCCGCACGGACGCGTGATACGCCAGCGCGAGGTCGGCGATGTGGTCTACCTCGACGCGGACGCCACGTCGGCGTACCTGGCCCGAGCCGGTGGCCTGATCCGTCACGAGCTGGCCACCGGCACCGAGACGCAGCTGATCCGTGCGTCCGAGTTCACCATCGACACCTCGCTCACCAGCGGCTCCGTCTCCGTTTCAGGCGGCCGGATCGCCGGCTACTCCACCGATCGCAGCCTGCAAGTGCTCGATCTGGCCTCCGGACGGCTGCTGCAGACCCTGCCTGGCCGTGGCCACCACAATCCGATGCTCCGCCTGTCGCCCGATGGGCGGCACCTGGCAGAGGTTTCCGCGGGCCGGCTGCGGATCTATGACGTTGACACCGGATTCAAGGTCTTGGAAGCCACCCTGCCCGCATTGGACTTCCTCGCCCGCGACCACAACTTGATCGACGGATTCGCTCGAGGACTCGCCTGGTACGACAACGCGACCGTCCGGGTCGCCTGGATCCAGCCGCCCAAGGACTCGGGCACCTTCGACGTGGACACCTGCACTCGTCAGCTGGTCTACCACATGTAGAGCCGCCGTCGCGAAAGCCAAGGTCCGACATACAACGCAGATACAACTCCTGTATGTGGCGTTGTTGCGGATCGTAATTCCAGTGGTGCGGCGGCGTACTCGCGTCCGCGTGGCCAGATGGCAGCGCGTCGATGCCAGCCAGCTGGCGGTCTGATCTAAGACCTGGTCAACCCGCTTGAGGCGGGTCGTGGGCGGGCTGCGGAGCGCGGCGTGTGTGGCCGTCAGCCCAATTCCGTCATACCGCGAATATGGGTAGGCCCGGCGTCGTTTCGGATGTCACGCACGGTAATCAAGCGCTGATTCGCGCCGAACGATCTTAGGTTAGGGTCGCCGCGATTTGACATCACCGTCAGAACGGGCAAGGCATGAGCTTCCTCGACCAGGTTTGGTCACACGCCTCGGTCCAGCCGGATGCTTTGGCCGTTGAGTGTGGACGGACGTTGCTCACGTACCGCCAGCTGACCGACGCCGCCGCACATCTCGCCGAGCGCCTCCGTAGGGCCGGGGTCGACCGCGAAACGATCGTCGGGCTCTCCTCCGAGCGGAAGCCGGAACTGATCGTGGGAATGCTCGGCATCGCCATGGCCGGGGGAGCGTGGCTGCCACTCGACCCGGGGTTGCCCGAATCCCGCCTGGCGTACATGGTCGACGATGTCGGGGTGCGGCACCTGGTCACCTGGCCCGGAAGCATCGAGCAGGTGACGGCCTCGGCCGATATCGCCACGATCTGCCCCGACCTGCGCCCGGCGGGTGAGCGTTCTCGACCACTGCAGCAGGCATTCCCGGATGAACTGGCCTACGTCATCTACACGTCGGGATCCACCGGCCGGCCCAAGCCGGTCGGTCTGCCTCGCGCGGGCCTGGACCATCTCGCCGAGGTCAAAGTGCGAAGGTACGCGGTGCGGCCCGGCGACCGCGTCGCCCAGTTCGCCCCGGCCAGCTTCGACGTGTCGGTGGCCGAAACGGCGATGGCGCTGTCGGCGGGCGCGACGCTGGTGCTCGTCCATGACGAGGATGCGCTCTTGCCCGGCCCGGACACCATCGCGTTCCTGCGCGACCGCCGGATCACCCATCTGCTGATCGCACCGTCCGTGCTCGCCGCGCTGCCCGACGCCGAACTGCCCGACCTCGCGGTGATCGGCTGCGGTGGCGAGGCCCTGCCCGCTGCGCTGGCCCGCCGATGGGGTGCGGGGCGGAGGTTGCTCAACGGATACGGTCCGACCGAGGTCTCGGTGTGGGCGACCGCAGGCGATGTCTCCGCCGAGGACGCGCGTCCGTCGATCGGCGTCGGCTTCGACGGGGTAAGCCTGTCCGTAGGCGACGTCGGCGACGCCGAACTACGCCCGGTGCCCGCGGGTGAGGCGGGCGAGCTGCTGATCGGCGGGGCCGGCCTGGCACGCGGCTACCTGGGGCGGCCGGGTCTGACCGCCGAGCGTTTCGTCCCCGACCCCGCAGGCCCGCCGGGTGCGCGCCGGTACCGCAGCGGTGACGTCGTACGGCAGCTGCCGGGTGGCGACTTCGACTTCGTCGGGCGGCTCGACCATCAGGTGAAGATTCGCGGGTTCCGGATCGAACCCGACGAGGTCACCGCCGTGCTGCGCGAGCATCCGGCCGTCCGGGACGCGGTGACCGTCGTCGACCAGCGGCTCGATGGACCGGCCCGGCTGGTCGCGTACGCCGTCGGCGGATGCGACTCGCAGCAGCTGCGGAGCTTTCTCACCGAGCGGCTGCCCGCGTACATGGTCCCGTCGCTGCTGGTAATGCTCCCGGAACTGCCGTTGACCACGAACGGCAAAGTGGACCGGGCGGCGCTGCCGACCCCGGACACCGTCGCTACGGTGGCGGCGAGCCGGCCCGCCCGTACCGACACGGAGTTCCGCCTCGCCGAGGCGTTCGGACAGTTGCTCGGCATCGCCGCGCCGGGAGTGCACGACAACTTCTTCGCCCTCGGCGGTCACTCGCTTCTAGTCGGCCGGCTGGCGCTGCGGCTGCGTACCGAGTTCGGCGTCGACGTGCCATTACCGGCGATCTACCGCGCGCCGACCGTCGCCGCGCTCGCCCAGCTGCTCGACTCGGATACGCGCGGCGGCATCGCATCGGCCCCGATCCCGCCACCGCTGGCGCCCGCGCGCCGGGATGGGCCTATCCCGCTGTCGCTGCCGCAGGAGCGAGTCTGGTTCCTGGAGAAACTCGCACCGGGCAATCTCGCGTACAACACTCAAGTGTCGGTTCGGCTGCGCGGTCCGCTCGACCACACGGCGCTGGCCGGCGCGCTGACCCGCATCGTGGCCCGGCACGAGGTGCTGCGTACGCGATTCGTCGAAGTTGACGGCGTACCCGTGCAGGAACCGTTGCCGCCCATGGCCGTCGACGTGCCCGTGCTCGACGTGCCGGAGTCCGAGGCGGAGGCCGTG
>JABFYB010000483.1 GCA_013361475.1 Hamadaea sp. | reverse complement strand
CGGGCCGCGATCGGGTCGACCAGCAGGACGGTCCACCACGAGTCCCGGTCCTTGTAGGTGCGCTCCTTGACCTCGGCCAACGGGAACAGCGTCATGTTCGGGTCCTGCCTGCTTCGTCTTCGCTCGCGCGGGGCTGAACTGGGGGATGGTTCGAGGGCTGGTTCGCGGGGTGAACAGTGGAGAAACCGCCGGTAAACGCTAGCGCATCGGTTTGCTGCGCGGGTACGCGAATCGCGGCGATCTGGCCGGTCACCGTCCGGGCGGCGCGGTAGACCATGAAGATCACGGCCAGCTCGAAGAGGATCATGAGCGCGCCGGCGGTGACGCTGATCCCGATGATCGCGCCGTCGCCGATGATCGCGCCGCCGAGCGGGGCGACGATCAGCAACGCCATCTGGAACTCGATGCCCCCGACGAGGTGCGGCCGGATCCGGCTGCGGCGGAGCCAGGCGCGTACGCGGCCGAAGAGGCCCTGGTCGTTGCCGGTCAACTGCATGATCGACCGGTTGCCTGGCCGCTTGGCCGCCTCGGCCTCGTCCACCGCCGACGCGAGCCCGGCTTCGGCCCGGCGCGCCTCCAGCCGCGTACGCATCTCGGTGTTGATCTGGAAGATCTCCTGCGAGTTGACGTAGTGGAACAGTTCCAGGACGAGCGCGCCCGCGCCGACGATCAGGAACGCGACGTTCTTCGTGGCCGCGTACTGGCCGCCGAAGAGGGCGGCGACACAGGTGATGATCCGGACGTGGTCGAAGATGTAGTCGAGCCACATCCCGAAGATCGAACCGGTGCCGTTGAGTCGCGCGATCTTGCCGTCGACGCAGTCGAGCAGGAAGCTCACGTAGTACAGCGCCGCGCCGGCCACCAGCCAACCGGCGGTGGCCCGGGTGAAGCAGAACGCCGCGACGAGGCCGATCGTGAAGGCCGTCAGCGTTATCCGGTTCGGGGTTATCCACCGGACGCCGGCGACCGCCCTGGTCAGCCGGACCGCGATCGGGTCGACCAGGAGGACGGTCCACCACGAGTCCCGTTCCTTGCAGGTCCGGGCCTTGACTTCGGCGACGGTGAGCATGGTGGTAGAGGCTAGCGCACCCATCGTTGTTCTCCTGTTAACGCCCGGTTGGCCGGAGCTCGGCGACTACGCCTGGTGACCAGCCGTTTAGCGCCGCGTCATTTCGGGCACCTCGTGCCCGTCCGACCCGGTCCGGTCGTCCCCCGCCCGGTCCGCGCGGATCAAGGGCTTTCGGCTGTCGTACGCGGGCCTTACCGTTTAGGACAACACCGTCAGCCCGGCAGTAGAACCGGTCTGGGAGGAGACGCGAGATGAGCGACGACCCGACCCGAGCCGCCAGGAGCGCGGTCAGCCAGGCCGAGCCGGACACCGAGGTGCTGCCCGGGTCGCCCGGCCCGGCGTACATCCTCGAACCGCGTTCGTCCGGATTCGGCCGCAGGGTCTTCTGGTTCCTCATGATCGTCGGGCTGGGCGCCGTCGCCGTGCTCGGCCTCAACCTGACCGGCATCCTGCCCGAGTTCCACAATCCGTTCGCCAAGCAGACGGTCGTCAAGCAGCAGCCGCCGCTGCTCATCTCGATCAAGGACCTGAGCCGGTTCGTCGCCGCCGAAGGCGAGTTCCAGGTCGTCATCGACCTGAAGAAGGACCGCAAATACGTCCCGGACTTCTTGGTCAACGACCGGGTCCTCTATGTCGCCTACGGGACCGTCCAGGCATATGTCGAGTTCGGGACGCTGTCCGACAAGGCGATCCAGCAGGACGACGAGAAGAAGATTGTGAAGATCACCCTGCCCTCGCCCCAGCTGGAGCAGCCGCATCTCGACCTCGGCCGCAGCTACGCCTTCGCCGAGGAACGCGGCCTGTTCAACCGGGTCGGCGACTTCTTCGACGGCGACACCAACCGGCAGCAGGAGGTCATGGTGCTCGCCGAGCAGAAGCTGGGCGAGGCGGCCACGGCCAGCGAGCTGAAGCAGCGCGCGGAGAACAACACGCGGGCGATGCTCACCGGCATGATGCGGTCGCTGGGCTACACCGCCACGGTGGAGTTCTCCAACGCGTGACCTCTGCCCGGATCTGACCTCTCCGGCGTGACAGCCCGCACTTCGGGCCGGCTGTCACGCGCTGGCACGGGCGGCCGCCCCCGGCCTGGCACAGTAGGCTGGGGGCCGCCGGGAACGAGCACGACGAGGTGCGGTCTCGGCCCCGGAGGAGTGTTGTGATCAGCGTTTTCGACCTGTTCAAGGTCGGTATCGGGCCATCGAGCTCGCATACGGTGGGACCGATGCGGGCCGCCCGGACTTTCGTCGCCGGGCTCAAGGCCGACGGCGTGCTCGCCGAGGTGGCCTCGATCCAGGCGGAGCTGTTCGGCTCGCTGGGTGCGACCGGCCATGGCCACGGCAGCGACAAGGCGGTGCTCCTCGGGCTGGCCGGGGAGGACCCGGAGACGGTCGACACCGAGACCGCCGACGAACGCGCCGGCGTCATGCGAACGGCCGGGCGGGTGGCGCTGCTCGGCGTCCACGACGCCACGGTCGAGCTGACCCTGCATCGGCGGCGGGCGCTGCCCTACCACCCCAACGGCATGACCTTCGCCGCCCGGGACGCCGCCGGAGCGGTCCTCCGCTCGCGCACCTACTACTCGGTGGGCGGTGGCTTCGTGGTCGACGAGGCCGCGGCCGGGGCCGACCGGATCAAGCCCGACGACACCCCGGTGCGCTATCCCTTCAGCACCGGCGCCGAACTGCTGGCGCACACCCGGGAGACCGGGTTGCGGATCAGCGACATCATGCTGGCCAACGAGCTGTCCTGGCGTTCCGAGGCCGACGTCCGGGCCGGCCTCCTGCACATCTGGCAGGTGATGGCCGATTGCGTCGAGGCCGGGTGCACCCGGGAGGGCACCTTGCCCGGCGGGCTCAAGGTCCGCCGTCGCGCCGCCGAGTTGCGCCGTCAGCTCCAGTCCGAGGTGGGCCGGCTCGGCATGACCGATCCGTTGCGAGTGATGGACTGGGTGACTTTGTTCGCCCTGGCGGTGAACGAGGAGAACGCCGGGGGCGGCCGGGTGGTGACCGCGCCGACGAACGGAGCCGCGGGCATCGTCCCGGCGGTGCTGCACTACTACGCCCGGTTCGTGCCCACCGCCGACGACGACGGCATCATCCGCTTCCTGCTCACCGCGGGCGCGGTCGGCGTGTTGTTCAAGGAGAACGCCTCGATCTCCGGCGCCGAGGTCGGCTGCCAGGGTGAGGTCGGGTCGGCGTGCTCGATGGCGGCGGCCGGGCTGGCCGAGGTGATGGGCGGGTCGCCCGCACAGGTGGAAAACGCCGCCGAAATCGCCATGGAACACAACCTCGGCCTGACCTGCGATCCTGTGGGTGGTCTGGTGCAGATCCCCTGCATCGAGCGGAACGCGGTGGCCAGTGTGAAGGCGATCACAGCGGTTCGTCTGGCTCTCCGAGGCGACGGGGACCATTTCGTCAGCCTCGACAAGGTGATCAAGACAATGCGGGAGACCGGAGCCGATATGAAGGTGAAGTACAAGGAGACCGCCCGCGGCGGGCTAGCGGTCAACGTCATCGAGTGCTGACCGTGGGTCTTTCCGAGCGGGAGAGCGCTGTTACCCTTGCGCCCACAGTCTTTGAGGATGACGACGCCGGGAGGTCCTGGGTGAGTACGAGCGTGGCCGGGGTCTGGGGCCATCGCAGCACGCTGCGTGTGCTCGTGCAGCGGGATCTGGCGGTCAAGTACCAGCAGTCGGTGCTGGGCTATCTGTGGTCGCTGATCGAGCCGCTGTCGATGGGCCTGATCTACTGGTTCGTCTTCGGCGTGCTCTATTCGCAGCGCAGCACGTTCGAGGGCGCTTCCTACCCGCTGTTCATCCTTTCCGGCATCTTCGCCTGGCAGTGGTTCAGCAGCGCGTTGTCCGAATCGACGACGGCGCTCACCGCGCAGGCTCGCCTGATCACGACGATCAAGGTGCCGCGCGAGATCTTCCCGCTCGGCCGGGTCACCGGCCGGTTCGCCGAGTACTTGGCGGGCCTTCCGGTGCTCATCGCGGCCGCGATCATCTTCCACGGCCACGTCACGTGGCGTACGGCGGTCGCCATTCCGCTGGCGGTGCTGCTGCAGTTCGTCCTGCTGACCGGCGTCGCGCTGCTGCTCAGCGGCCTCAACGTGATGCTGCCGGACGTCGAGCGGTTCATCCGGCTCGCCCAGCGCATCCTGCTGTACGCCGCTCCGGTCATCTACCCGCTCGAGCGCGTGACCAACACCGACCGGATCCCCGAGTGGGTGAAGATCGTCTACCAGGCCAACCCGCTGGTCGGGATCATGCAGCTCCAGCACTCGGCGTGGTTCCCGCAGGAGTGGCCCTCGGCCGGGCTGCTGCTGTCCTGCGCGGCCGGCTGCACCCTCGTCCTCCTCCTCGGCTGGTGGACCTTCCACAAGCTCGAGCCCTCGGTTCTCAAGGAGCTGTGACCCCCGTGAGCGAGCCCATCATCAGCGCCCGCAACCTCGGCGTGCGGTTCGTCAAAGGTCGCCGTCGCAACCTGCAGGTCCGTGAACTGATCTTCCACGGCCGCAAGCGCGACATCCACAAGGGCCCGGACGGCGAGTTCTGGCCGCTGCGCAAGCTCTCCTTCGACATCAAGCCGGGCGAGGCGGTCGGCGTCATCGGCAAGAACGGCACCGGCAAGAGCACGCTGCTCAAGCTGATCGCCGGCGTGCTGATCCCGGACGAGGGCAACATCCGAGTACGCGGACGGGTGGCGCCGCTGCTCGAGTTGTCGGCGGGCTTCTCCAACGACCTGACCGGTCGGGAGAACCTGAATCTCGTGGGTTCCCTGCACGGGCTGACCAAGCAGGAGATCGCCGCGAAGTTCGACGAGATCGTGGACTTCGCCGGGGAGCAGGTCGCCAAGTCGATCGACTCGCCGGTCCGGCACTACTCCTCGGGTATGAAGGTCCGCCTGGGCTTCTCGATCATCTCTCAGTTGCAGCACCCGATCCTGCTGGTGGACGAGGTCATGGCGGTCGGCGACGCCGAGTTCCGGGCCAAGTGCTACGCCACCATGCAGCGGCTGCTCGCCGAGGGCCGGACGATGGTGCTGGTCTCGCACAACGAGGCCGACCTCACCGGCTTCTGCACTCGGGGGCTCTTCCTCGATCGGGGCGAGCTGCGCGTCGACGGCACCGTGGAGCAGGCGCTGGAGGCGTACAAGGGTGGTCCGGTGCCGGCTCCGGCCGCCGCCTGATCTGTCGGGATTCGCCCGAAACTTCGGATGCGGCATGCGATGATGCAGCGTGCCGTTGCTGAGCGTCGTGGTGCCGGTCTACCGGGTCGAGGCGTACTTGAGGCAGTGCCTCGACTCGATCCTGCGATCGGCTCCGGAGGAGTTCGAGCTGATCGTCGTGGACGACTGCTCGCCCGACGGCTCGGGTGACATCGCCGACTCCTACGCCGCCCGCGACGGGCGCGTCCGCGTACGACATCTGCCGGAGAACGTGGGTCTGGGCCGGGCCCGGAACGCGGGCCTGGACGAGGCGACCGGCGAGTTCGTCTGGTTCGTGGACAGCGACGACTGGTTGGCCGACGGCGCGATCGCCGCGGTGACCCGGCGCCTGGCGGCGGATCCCCGGCTCGACATGCTGATCGTCGACTTCGCCCGGTACGCCGAGAACACCGGCACGAGCCGGCGCAGTGCGATGGCCCGGGCGCTGGCGCGCTCGCCGGGACCGGAGGTGTTCGCGGCGGTCGACCGGCCTTCGGTCGTCGGGCTCCTGCACGTGGCCTGGAACCGGGTCGTACGCCGTCAGTTCCTCCTCGACGAGGGTCTGCGTTTCCATCCCGGCTTGTACGAGGACGTGTCCTGGACGTATCCGGCGTTGCTCGCCGCACGGCGGATCGCCTTCCTCGATCAGGTCTGCGTCTACTACCGGCTCCGCGAGGGCGCGATCACCTCGACCGGCGGGGCGCGCCACCTCGGCATGATCCATCACTGGGAGCGGGTCTTCGCGGCGGTGCCACCTGATCACCCGTTGCGGCCGGTCCTCTTCGAACAGTCGATGCGGCAGGGCATCGCGGTCCTCGGCAACGAGGCCCGCATCCCGGAGCCGCGGTTGCGCCGGGAGTTCTTCCTCCGGTTGGCCGCCTTCCAGCACCGGTACGCCCCACCGGGGTGGACGCCGCCGGGCAGCCGAATCCATCAGATCAAATACATTCTGCTGGCCAAGCGGCTCTATCCCGTTTACTCCGCGCTGCGATGGGGGTACAAGACCGCCCGGCGACAGGACCCCTCTCTCTAGCTGCTGCGTAACGGCTCGAATACGCGCTGAACATCAAACGTTTACCCGATGTACTGACCGAGAGGTTTTCGTCACAGTTACGAGACTTGCGGCCGGAACAGTGTGGGAGGTGACGGTGACTACCGTCGCGCTCAAGGACGTGACCAAGGTCTTCCCGGATGGGACGGTCGCGGTCGACAATGTGAACCTGGACGTAGCCGACGGGGAGTTCATGGTCCTCCTCGGCCCGTCCGGTTGTGGTAAGTCCACGGTGCTGCGCATGGTCGCCGGACTGGAGGATCCGACGAGCGGTGCGATCATGCTCGACGGCGTCCTGGCGAACCAGCTCGCGCCGCGCGACCGGCGGATCGCCATGGTCTTCCAGGACTTCGCGCTCTATCCGCACATGACGGTCGGGGACAACATCGGCTTCCCGCTGCGACTGTCCGGTGTGGAACCCCAGCCGAGGCAGGAGCGGGTCGCCGACGTCGCCGCCGCGCTCGGCATCGGCGACGTGCTCGCCCGCAAGCCCAGCCAGCTCTCCGGCGGTCAGCGGCAGCGGGTCGCGATGGGCCGCGCCATCGTGCGCCGGCCGGGCCTGTTCCTCATGGACGAGCCGTTGTCCAACCTCGACAGTGGACTGCGGGCCGAGCTGCGGGCCGAGATCTCCGGTCTGGTCCACGAGCTGGGCGTCAGCACCATCTACGTCACGCACGACCAGGCCGAGGCGCTCACCATGGCCGACCGGGTCGCGATCATGCGCAAGGGCGTCCTGCAGGATGTCGGCACCCCGACCCAGGTCTACGGCAAGCCGGCGACCCTCTATGTCGCCGCGTTCCTCGGCAGCCCCCGGATGAACCTGCTGGAGGCGTCGGTCTACGTGCACCTGGACCGCTACGTCCAGCTGAACCTCGGTGAGCAGTCGCTGTACCTGCGGTGGGACGACATCCGCGCCCGGGCCGTGTCGCACTATCACGGCGAGCGCATCGTCGTCGGCGTACGGGCCGAGGCGCTGATGCCGGTCGCCCCGGACACCACGGGCGACGTGCTCCAGGGCCGCATCCGCTACCTCGAGCACCACGGTCACGAGTCGCTGGCCTTCGTGGACATCGGCGCGACCGCCGTCGTCATCGACGAACTGGGCGGGGCGCCGGCCGAGGGCACCGACGAGAACGGCAACCGGGGCCTGCGCCGCTTCGGCCACGTCCTCAGCCGGCTCAGCGGCCGCTCGACGCCCCGCGATCCGGCCGCGACGACGGCGGTCGCCGAGCGGACCAGCGTCCTGAGCGACGGCCGCCATCACCGCCGCCCGGCCGAACTGGCCGTCCGGCTCGCGCCCTACCCCCAGGTGACCAACGGCCACCCGCTCGCGGTGTCGGTGCGCATGGAGGCGTTGCACTTCTTCGACGAGCGCGGCGACCGGATCGACATCGGTCGTCGCTGACACATCGGACTGCCGAACGGCCGCGTCATCGAGGATGACGCGGCCGTTCGCCTGATCCGGCTCGCGTGTCGCCAGGAGGCGGGCGCGCAGTACCGTGCGAGTCATGCGCTTGACCGTCGTCGGCTGCTCAGGTTCCATCCCCGGCCCGGATTCACCCTGTTCCAGCTACCTCCTGGAACAGGACGGCTTCCGGCTGTTGCTCGAGGCGGGCACCGGCTCGGCCGGTCCGCTGCTCCGGTACACCGACCCCGGCGCGCTCGACGCCGTCTTCATCTCGCATCGGCACGGCGACCACGCCGACGACCTGTTCACCATCGGCTACCACAAAGGACGGTTCCATCCCGGTACACCGCCGATCCCGGTCTACGGGCCGGACAACCTGCGCATCTGGCAGCACGACGCCGACGCGGAGCTGAGACGCGTACCGGACGCGCTCGCGACGACGGCCATCGGTCCGTTCTCGGTGCGGATCGCGCCGGTCCGGCACATCGAGGACACCTGGGCCCTCCGAGTCGACGACCGGCTCTGCTACACCGCCGACACCGAGCCCTGTGCCGAGCTGGACGAGCTGGCCGCCGGATGTGAGGTGGTGCTGGCTGAGGCGGCCGGGTTCGACGCCGATCCGCAGAAGCGCCACCTCAGCGCCGGGGACGCGGGTCGCCTGGCCACGTCGGCCGGCGCGCGGCTGCTGGTCATCACGCACCTTCGGCCGTGGCACGATCCGGCCGCGCTGCTCACGGAGGCCGCGGCGTTCGCGCGGTGCCCGGTGGTCGCGGCGGCCCCCGGTCTCCGTCTCGCCCTCTGAGCACCAGGGATACGCACAACGGTGGCTCCCCGGCTGGGAAGCCACCGTCGTGCGGCCGGTCAGTGACCGAACGAGATCCAGTTGACGTTGACGAAGTCGGCCGGCTGGCCGCTGCTGAAGGTCAGGTAGACGTTGTGCGTACCGGTGACGGCGCTGATGTTGGCCGGCACCGTGGTCCAGCTCTGCCAGCCGCCGGTGTTGGCGAGGGCGAACGATCCGATCGGAGCGTTGGACAGGCTGTCGAGGCGTACTTGGACGAGGCCGCTCACGCCGCCGGCCGCGCCGCTGGCCACCCGGCCGTAGAACTGCGTCGCCGGCGTACTGCCGAAGTTCACGTTCTGGTACAGCGCCCAGTCGCCGTTGCCGACGTAGGACAGGTTCTGCCCGCCGCCGCTGTCGGTGCACGCCTCCAGCTGCGTACCGCTTTGCGAGGTGTAGGACTCGGCCTGGATCGTCGAGTACGCGTCCCGCGACCCGCCGCCGTTCGTGGCCGTCGGCGTGGGAGAGCTCGTCGAGCCGCCGCCCGCCTTGCTGTAGACGGCGACGTAGTCCACCTTCATCGGGATGCCCGAGACGGTGGCCGACGTGGGTCCGCCGCCGAACGCGGCCGGGAAGCCGCCGCCCATCGCCACGTTCAGGATGATGTAGAAGCCGTGGTTCGTGGCGTTCGTCCAGGTGGTGGCGTCCACCTGGGTCGCGCTGACGGTGTGGAACTGCACGCCGTCGAGGTACCAGCGGATCTGCTGCGGGCTGGTGCTGCGGTCCCACTCCACGCGGTAGGTGTGGAAGTCGGCCTGACAGGTGGTGGGCGAGCAGGCCCGCTGACCGCCGATGCCGCTGGTTTCGTTGCACGGGCCGCCCGGCGTCGTACCACAGTGGAGGGTGGCCCACTCGTTGTTGATCCCGTTGACGTTCTCCATGATGTCGATCTCGCCGACGCTGGGCCAGTTCCAGTAGTTCCCGCGATACGGCGCACCCAGCATCCAGAACGCCGGCCAGTAGCCGAGGGCTGAGTTGCCGGTGACGTTGGGCAGCTGAATCCGGGCCTCCACCCGCAGTACGCCGTTCGACGGCGGCTGGAAGTCGGAGCGGACGGTTTCGACCCGGCCGGAGGTCCAGTTCCCGGCCCCGTCGCGTACGGGGGTGATCAGCAGGTTCCCCGAGCCGTCCAGCCGGACGTTGGTGGTGCTGGAGGTCATGGTCTCGACCTCGCCGGTACCGAAGTTGGCCGGCCCGCCGGGATAGCTCGTTCCGGTGGTGTACTGCCAGTTCGCGGTGTTGACGCCGGAACCGGCGCTGCCGGTGAAGTCGTCGGCGAAGACCTGGGTCCAGCCGCTGGGAGTGGCGGGGAGGGCGGCGTTGGCACCGAGCGTGCCGGCGAACGCGGCGGCGGCGGTGAGGCCGAGGGCGACGGCCGCGACCAGCAGCCGCCGGGGCGAGGAGTTCCGTGAGAGCGCTCTCATGGACGTATAGATAACCCCGGCGTTACACAAACGTCAATACTTCGATACTGCCTACAAGGCGCGGGAGAAGACCATCATGTCCTTGCCCGGTCCGTCGTAGCCGACGACCGGACCGCGTACGGCGAAGCCCATGCGCTGGTGGAAGGCGATCGAGCCGGCGTTCACCGGCGCCGTGATGGCACCCACCCGCGTACGCCCGTCGGCCCGTGCCAGGTCGAAGAAGCGCTCGTAGAGGACGCGGCCGACCCCGGTGCCGCGAGCCGTCGGGGCAACCCCGACGAAATGGATGTACGCGTCCTCGGCCGACGACGGCGACAGGATGCCGACGAGGAACCCGGCCAGCGTGCCGTCGGCCGTCGCCACCAGGCTCGTCCGGTGGAAGTGGTCGAAGAACAGGCGGGGCAGCGAGGCGGCGATCGGGCGGCCCCACCACTCGTCGACGACGGCGATGATCGGGTCGTAGTCCTCGGGCCGGGCGGCGCGGATCTCCATCCCGCGATCATCCTCGCGGGCGTTTGTCCGCCGCTGTCGGCCCCCACGATTCGAGGAGCACCGGAGCGTCCAGCGCGGCCGAGACGGCATCGGCCGACGGATGGCCGTCGAGCACCGGAGTGGCCTCGAACAAGTGGTTCGTCAGCTTCTCCTGGTACGCCAGATCCCCGAACTCACCGGGCACGATGCGGTCGCCGGTCGAGTAGGACAGGCACATCCGCAGGTCGGGCGTACGCGCGGCGACGTCGAGATGCGTGACGGCGAGGCCGTCCACGCCGCCGCAAACCTCGACGGCGTAGCGGTGGGCGACGGCGTCGAAGTGGCCGACCCGGAAACCGCCCTGCCAGCGCCCGTCGGTGTTGTACGCGTCGGGCAGCGCCGCGGTCAGACCGGCGTCCTCGGTCACCATCGGCCCCGGCCCGTGCCGAGTCGTGTAGGCGCGGACCACACCGAGCCGCCGGGCTTCCTGCCCGGCCTCGGCCAGCAGCGTCTCCGCGTTGTCGAACGTCGTCGTCGACCAGGTGGTGTAGGGATGCCAGCCGCGCCACTCGTCCAGCAGGACACCTTGCGCGCCTTCGAAGACGCAGGGCCCGGCGGCCAGCAACTCCGCGCCGTAGGAGCCGTCCACAATCGACACCGCGCGGCCGAAATCCTCGAACGCGGCCGCGACGTCGTCGACGGGCACGTCGTACCCCAAGTCGCCCAGCTCGGTGCTCAGCTCTTCGCGTACCAGCTGAAAAGCGCGACGGAGCCGCACCGGATCGCGGACGTCGCCCACCCGCGGCGCGTCGGGATGCGCGAGGCTGAAGGCCATCACCTCACCCACCCCGACCCCACACGAACCGTGACGCTCCCCGCCGCGCCGGGTTTCGCGCAGGCGATTGGCCGCGCGGTGCCACGGCGTCGCGAGCAACGCCCGCTCGTCGATGGTCAATCTCTCCCACGTCGGTACGCCCAACGCCGCGAGATGCCGTTCCTCCATCGCGAGAAGCAGCGGGTCGACGACCATGAAGCGGGACAGATGCGTCCGCACGCTCGGCTGGAACGAGCCGGAGCCGAACTGGGAGAAGGTGTGGTGGCGCCCGTCGGACGCCACCACGTTGTGGGCGGCCTGCGCGCCCCCGTTGAACCTGATGACTGCGAAGATCGGTCCACTCGCGCAGAGCCAGTCCACGACGGTGCCCTTGCCGGCGTCGCCATAGCCGAGGTCGACGACCACCGTGTGCCGGGCGTCGCTCACAGACGCACCACACGGGACAGCGCGCGGCCGACGACGAACCCGGCGCCCGAGCCGACCTCGGCCAGGTCACCGAGCCCTTGGTCCAGGCTGATGGCCCGCTCGCCCAGGCCGACGGTGAGCGCGATCGTCTCGCAGACCGCGTCGAGGTCGTCCAGCTCGATGACGTTCTGCCCGAGCAGGCGGCGCCAGAAGCCGAGGATCTGCCGGTCGCCGGCGTAGTTCGTGCCGGCCGGGAGGATGTAGTAGACGTCGTAGCGCTGGGTCAGCTCGGCGACGATGGCCTCGGTGCGGATCGGCTCGGGCAGCCGATCACCGATCACCCGGCTGACCTCAGCCGGATCCACCTGCGGGTACGCCATCTCGTCGCCGATGATGAACAGGTAACCACGCCGGCCCCGCCGCTGGAAGCAGTCGATGTCGGTGTGGCGAGCCATGAAGTACATGGCCAGTTCGTAAGACTCGGTGCGCTGGCCGCCACCGCCGCCTTCGAGCACGATCCGGCCGAGGTCGTCGTCCATCCGGTTGTCCGACTCGAACTGCCCGATCTGGAGCGGTACGCGATCGCAGGTGGCGTCGCCGATCGCCCCGAACATGATCTGTGGATCCGTGGCGTAGCCTTTGCGAACCAGCAGGTCGAACAGGTCCGGCAGCTTCGTCTGAAGTTTGCGGGGCACGTGCCCCATCGATCCGGTGACGTCGAAGAGCACCGCGATCGCCGTCGACCGGGGATGCTCGGCGCTGTCCCGGCTCTCCCGCAGGCGAGCCTGCCGCGGATCCAACCGCGGATGCACCGTTCGCGCGCCGCTGTCGCTGTACGCGAAGGCGCTGCTGCCGGTGGCCGCCCGATACCGCTCCCCGGCCTGATAGACGTCGGTGGACCAGCGTCCGCTTCCCATTTCTCTCCCCTTTCCCCGTCGGGTTACCGCACACCGTCTTCGCTGGTGGGGCGTAACAGTGCGGGATGCAGCAGGCGGGCGTCGCCCGCCCGGTAGAGGCGGGCGCGCGGACCCCCGCGCTCACCGCCGCGCTCGGTCGTGGCACCAGTGCTCTCCACGAACCCGGGCACCGAGAGGACCTTGCGGTGGAAGTTGCCGGCGTGCAGATCCTCGCCCCAGACCGCGGAGTACACCGATCGCAGCTCGGCGATGGTGAACTCCGGGCCGACGAAAGCCGTCGCCAGCGGCGTGTACTCCAGCTTCGACCGGGCGCGTTCGAGCCCGGCCGCCACGATGTCGCCGTGGTCGAACGCGAGCGAACCCACCTCGTCCACCGGGAACCACCCGGCCGCGGTGGCGTCGCCGCCCGAGCGCGGATCCGGCAGGCTCGGCGCGAACGCCAAGTAGGCCACCGACACCACGCGCATCCGAGGGTCCCGGCCCGGATCGCCGAACGTGCCCAGCTGTTCCAGGTGGACCCGCCCGAGATTCTCGGGCCGCAGGCCGGTCTCCTCGGCGAGTTCCCGTCGCGCCGCCTCCTCGAGCGTCTCCTCGCGGACGAAACCACCCGGGAGCGCCCTCGTGCCGGCGAACGGGTGCTCGCCGCGCTCGATGAGCAGCAAGTGCAGCCGGCCGTCGCGGATCGTCAGCGCCACGACGTCGACCGTCACCGCCGTCGCCGGAAAAGCTCGCGGGTCGTACGCGTCCAGGAACTCGCGTTCGGAAGTCATCCGATGTCCTTCTCGCTATGAGATTAACTCACTCTGAGAACGACTGTACGCCCGACTCTGCCGCTGAGCAAGGTGCTTTTTGCTGCAGATCCCGGTTACGCATGCTTCAGTAGGCCAGTTTGGCCTGCGTAACCGTGATCTGCAGGTGTCGCCGGACCGCGTGGTGGCGGCGGCGTACGGGGTGGCCGCGGTGCGGTGAGCGGGTGCGGTCAGCGGCGGAAGCGGCGGACGGCCTTCCGCAGTACGGACAGTGGCCCGGTGACGACCCGGCCGATCATGAACGTGACCGACCGGCGCAGTTCGACCAGCTGCCGGTCGCGCTTGGCGACCAGGTCGGTCAGGAACTTGGTCTGCGCCTGCGCCTCGTCGAGTGCCGCGGTGAGCCGGGCGACGGTGGCCAGCGCCTCCCGCTGCCCCAGCGGAGCAGTGCTCTCGCCGACCGGTTCGCCCGTCGCCGTGGCGATCTCCGCATCCAGCTCGGCGGCGGTGCGTACGGCTTCGGGGGTGATCGTGAGGCCGGCGGTCGCCGCCAAGGTGATCGTCAGCCGTTCCGTGGTGGTGCCGATCGGCCACGGGTTCTCGTACGCCCCGGACCGCAGTCGCTGGGCGAACCGCAGGAACCCCCGCGTCGCCACAATGTCCGCTGCCGGTTCGGCGGAACTCGCCCAGCTCGGGTCGAACAGCTCCAGGCCGTCCTCGGTGACGACGACGTTGTCCAGGGTCGCCCCGATCCGCCGATCGATGCCGTGCAGCCAGCTCACGTATCGGCTGAGCAGGGTGCGTACCGTCGCGAGATCGTGCTGTGCGCAGGCGTCGAGGAGGACGTCTTCGGCGAGCGGTCCAGCGCTCAGCTTCCCCGCGAGCAGCTCCGGCGATCGCGTGATCTCGCCCGACGATTTGGGGGCCAGGTCGCCCAGCGGCTCGCGGTGCCAGCCGCCGGCGTCGGACCGGAGCGCCTGCACGACGGCGAGTTCCGGCGCGACCGGGCGGTCGGCGTACGCCGTCGCGGTGGGGAGTGTGCCGGTGGGCGTACCGGTGTGGCCGACGAACAGCCACGCCGGGGCGAGTTCGCAGCCGACCCCGGCCCGGATCGCGTCCCGGACGAGGCGGCGCGGATCGGCGACCGCCGGATGCTCCGGCGACCACGTCCAGGCGGAAGCGATGACGCCGGTGAGGGTCTCGGTCAGCGCCGCGCGCTCGACGACGGCGGTCGGCGCCGCGAGCCCGGGGAACAGTCCGAACGTGCGAACGTCGGCCAGGTCGAGCGTCGCCAGCGCGTCGCCGAGGCCGGTGACCGTGCGAGTGGCCGTCCCGGCCGGCCAGTCCTCGTCCGCGGCGCGTACGCCGGAACCCGGGTCGGCGATCCGGTCGACGCCGAACGGATTGGCGACCACGACGGCCAAGGTTCCCCCCGGCCGGAGCTTCCGCCGAAGTGTGGCAACCGCCTCTGGCCAGCTCAAGACGCTTTCGGGCGTGTTCAATCGGGCCAACCCGCCGAGGGCGAGGACAGTGTCGTAACCAGTCCCGGCGAACAGGTTCAAGCTGCCGTTGTGCACGGTCACCGGGAGTTCGGCGTACGCCGCCGCCGCGGTCTCCGCGTCGGTGAGGCCGCGTAGCAGAAGGTCCACCTGCGTGCCCGTCGCGAGTAGCGACCGGATGAGGTCGTCGTCGCGGTAGCCGACGATCAGGACGCGCCCGCCCGGCGTGAGCAGATCCCGGATCGCCCAGCTGAGCACGGCGGCGGAACCTGGACGGTCAGCGGGCGGTTCCGCCCAGTCCAGCATCTCCTCGCCGGCGAGGTTGACCGCGTCCACGTCTCAGTGCCTCCGGTCGGTTCGCTGATGCGGCACCTCAGACCCGGCGCCGGGGTGGGGGAGGGTCCAGCCGCAGGCGTCGGCGAGTTCGGCCGGGCTGAGGATCTGACTCAACCCGAGTTCCTCGTCCGCCACGGCCGCCGCGGCCTCCCGATCCACGAAGGTCGCGTGCAACTGCGGCCACGTACGCCGGATGCGGGCGTTCCCGCCGTAGATCGGATGCTCGTTCTCGATGAGCATCTCGTCGCCGTAGACGCCGACCTCACAGCCCACACTGGCGCCGTAGAGCACCGCGGTGGCAAGCCGGTTCGACACCACCCGCCGGTGCCGCCGCAACTCCTGAAGCTGATTGCGCAGCATCGCGTTGCTGCCGCGGTCGAACCCGCCCATGCGGTATCCGTGGCAGATCACGCGGAACCCGGCGTTCTCGTACGCACGCCGGATCTCCGGCTGCTCATACTCCAGCCAGTAGAGGGCGGCCGTCACCGGGCCCTCCTCGGTCTCGCGTACCTCGCGGGCGAGCTTCTCGTGATCGCCCGTCACGGACTGCGACGGAATCCCGTGGAACGGATAGAAGATCGTGCCGCTGCGCTCGACCGGTTCGCCCGGCTCCACCTGCAGCAAGTACGCCCACGGCGACCCGATCACGCGATAGTTCCGGTCGCCATAACGCCACCCACGCCGCATCGGCCGGGCCGACCAGACCAGCTTCGTGGCCCCCGGCATCAGCGGCGTCCGGACACCGAAACCGTTGTGCACATTCCAGCCGTGCTGCAGGTATCCGTCGATGCGCGGGGCACGGCCCGAGCCCAGTCCCGCGTACTCCGCGAGGAACTGAGAATGGCCGTACCAGTGGTTCTGCGAATGCATCGACTTCTCTCACGGCGACGGGAGTTCAGGGCGCTCCCAGCGTACCGGCTGAGCGTGGAAAGCCGACTGCCCGCGGACCGAAACGGTCACGCGGGCAGGAACCCGGTGGCCCCGGCGCGAATCGAACGCGCGACACCCGCTTTAGGAGAGCGGTGCTCTATCCCCTGAGCTACGAGGCCTTGCGCGTCGAGTCTACGGACCTGGAGCACCTCGGCGCGAGTCGGTATGCAACCGCACTGTGAGACGCGGGGTGTCCACGCTTGACCAGGCGAAACGCGTTCACGTTACGCTTTGCCGATGACCCCCGGGACTGCGGATCTCACCGTACGGACACTGGGCGAGTGCCGGATCGACTCACCGCTGGCGGCGCTGCCCGCGGATGGGCCGACCACCGAGCACTACGTCCACGAGGACGACCGGGTCCTCTTCGACGACACCTTGCAGATGGTCGCGGCCCGGGGCCTGGATCCGGCGGAGTTGCCGGGGTTCGAGCCGACCGGGCCACGTCGCAAGATCTTCTTCCAGCCGTCGAAGACCCGGGTGGGCATCGTCACCTGCGGCGGCCTGTGCCCGGGACTCAACGATGTCATCCGCGGGCTGGTTCGCGAGCTGAACGACCACTACGGGGTCAAGAAGATCTACGGCTTCCGCAACGGCTACCAGGGCTTCATCTCCAAGTACGGCCGTGAGGTCGTGGAGCTGACCCCGCAGAGCGTCAGCGGGATCAACGAGTACGGCGGAACGATTCTCGGCACCTCGCGGGGTGAGCAGGACGCCGAGGAGATCGTCGACTGCCTCGAGCACATGAGCATCAACGTGCTGTTCGTGATCGGCGGCGACGGATCGATGCGTGGCGCACTGCGGATCGCCGACACCGTCCAGGAGCGCAATCTCAAGATCGCCGTCGTCGGGGTGCCGAAGACCATCGACAACGACATCCCCTACATCGATCAGTCCTTCGGCTTCCAGACGGCGTTCGCGAAGGCCACCGAGTCGATCCGCGGCGCGAGCGTCGAGGCGCGGGCGGTGCCGAACGGCGTCGGGCTGGTGCACGTGATGGGCCGGCATTCGGGGTTCATCGCCTGCTACGCCGCGCTGGCCAACAATGACGCGGACTACGTCCTCATCCCCGAGGTTCCGTTCGCACTCGACGGCGAGAACGGCTTCCTGGCGCATCTGCGCCGCCGGGTCGAGCGACGGGGCCGAGCCGTCGTCGTGGCGGCTGAGGGAGCCGGCCAGGAGTGGCTGACCGACGCGGCCCATCCCGGGCACGACGCGTCCGGCAATCGGCGGCTGCGCGACATCGGGCAGTTCCTTCGGCATCGCATCGCGGATCACTTCGCTGAGCACGGTCTCGAGATGAACATGAAGTACATCGACCCCAGCTATGCCATCCGCAGTGTGCCCGCCAACCCGTACGACAGCGTCCACTGCATCCGGTTGGCGCACGCCGCGGTCCACGCCGCGATGGCCGGGCGGACGGCGATGGTCGTCGGACGCTGGCGCGGTCGTTTCGTGCACGTGCCGATCTCGCTCGCGATCAGCAAGCGCAACCAAGTCGATCCGCATGGCGACCTGTGGATGTCGGTGCTGGAGGCGACCGGGCAGCCCCGGACCTTCGGCTAGGCCCCTGTCGCACGGGGTACCTATACTTCGACGCGCGCCGTAGGTGTGAGTGGTCACAAGCTCTGGGGAGGGCATCGGTGGCATGAGTGGGGTCATGGGCAGGGTCGCCCGCGCGCCGATGCAGTGGTTCCTCTACGTGGTAGGCGGGCTCGCGCTTGTAGTGTCGGCGGCTTTCGGCGGCTTCGCGCCGGTCAAGCAGGCCGAACCGGTGCTCAAGGTGGGCGAGGTCAACGCGGGCACGCCGTGGAACGTCAAGATCACTAGTGTACGCCTGGTGGGCAGCCTGGAACCGCAGGTCAGGCTGAAGGATCCGGCCGACCACTGGCTGGCCGTCATCGCCGAGGTCGAGATCACCGACGTCGAAAGCCGGAGCGACATTCGCGACATCATCCTGGTCAAGGACGTCCCCGGCATCCTTCACGACGAGTTCAACGGCGACGGTGACGAATTCGCCCGCGAGGTGGTGGTGACCAGCGACGGCACTCGTGTCACGACGCTGCATCCCGGACTCACCGAGAAGGTCGCCTTCCTGTGGGAGGTCAAGCCGGACACCGTGCCCACCCAGGTCGAGGTGCAGATCATGGGCAAGACGCACCGGAAGAGTTCGCTGACGGACCTGATGGAGTGGCTCGACCTCGCTCCCCGCGCGGTGCTGACCGCGCCAGTGGAGGACAAGCGCAATGGCTGACGGAACGACCTCGGCCCATCCCGTACGCCGACGGCTGGGCACCGCCGCGCTGGTGTTGGCTGCGCTCGCGATCGGTGGGGTGATCAGCAATTACAAGCC
>JABFYB010000083.1 GCA_013361475.1 Hamadaea sp. | reverse complement strand
CCGAGGTAGAAGTTCACGTTCGACGCCGGGGAGGCCGCCGTGCCGATGTTCTTCACCGTCGCGGACAAGGTGACCGCGTCGGTCTCGATCGGCGACGCCGGGCTCCACGAGACGCCGGTGACGGTGAGGTCGGGGTTCGGCGCCGGGGCGCCGATCACCTGGAACTCGGCCACCTGCGCGTTGGGGGCGCCCGTGTTCGCGGTGAACTTCAGCTGCACGTCGGCGACGGTCGCGGAGACCGGGATCGTCACCGTGTTCGCCCCGGACGACGGGTTGAAGGTGTAACTCGCCGAGGCCTTGAGCGTGGTGAAGCCGCTCGCGTTCTGCTCACGGCCGAGCACCTCGAAGGTCTGCGTACGGGTGGACCAGGCCGAGTCCGGGTTCAGCTTCACGACGATGGAGCTGACCGAGGCGTTCGCGCCGAGCTGGACGGTCAGCGTGCTCGGGTACGCCCCACCGGCCCCCTCCCAGTAGGTCGCGACGTCGTTGTCGTTCGCGTTGGCGGCGACGAATGTGAACACCGTGCTGGAGGCGCTGATCGGCTTACCCGCCGCCAGGTTGGACCCGGTGCCGGTGCCGGTGCGGGTCACCGAGTTGCTCTCCGGCGACTGGTTGCCCGCCGCGTCCTTGGCCTTGACGAAGTAGGTCACGGTCGCCGTGTCGGGCTGGTTGTCGGTGTAGGTCAGCGTGGTGCCGCCGACACTCGTCGCCAGCGATCCGTTCCGGTAGACGTCGTACCCGGTCACCCCGACGTTGTCCGTCGACGCCGACCAGGTCAGCTTGATCTGGCCCGAGGCCGGCTGGGTGTACGCGAGATTCGTCGGCGCGCTCGGCGGCGTCGTGTCCCCGCTCTGCCCCGTACGCGTAACCGTGTTGCTGTTGCCGGACTGGTTCCCGGCGGCGTCCCGCGCCCGGACGAAGTAGCTGACGGTGGCACTGGCCGGCTGGGTGTCCGTGTAGGTGAGCGTGGTGCCACCGACGCTGGTCAGCAGCGTGCCGTTCAAGAACACGTCGTACGCCGTGACCCCGACGTTGTCCGTCGACGCCGACCAGGTCAGCTTGATCTGCCCGGTCGCCGGTTCGGTGTACGCCAAGCTCGACGGAGCGGTCGGCGCCTGGGTGTCCCCGGTGGACGGACCGTAGACCTCGAACTCCGAGATCTGCGCCGCCGGCCACACGGTGTTCGCCGTGACCACCAGACGCAGGTAGCGGGCGGTCGTGGCGTTGAAGGAGATCGTCACCGTGTTGCCGCTCGGGGTGAAGGCGTACCCGGTCGCGGCGACGAGGCTGCTCAGACTGCCGGAAACGGTGCCCGACTGCACCTCGATCGTCTGCGTACGCGCCTCCCAGGAGGTGGGCAGCTTCAGCACGATCTTGTTGACGCTCACCGCCGAACCGAGGTCCACCTGCAGCCACTGCGGGAAGGCGCTGTTCGCGCTCTCCCAGTACGTCGACTGGTTGCCGTCGTTGGCGTTGGCCGCCACGTAGGTCTGATTGTGGCCGCTCTCCGTCATCGTCTTGCCCGCGGCCAGGTTCGACGAGCTGGACGCGACGCCGTAGACCTCCAGCTCGGACAGCTGACCGGCGGACCAGCCGGTGTTGGCGGTGATGTTCACCCGGACGTATCGGGTGGACGTCGCGCCGAAGTTGATCGTCACCGTGTTGCCCGACGCCGGATCGAACGAGTACCCGGCGGACGCGACGATCGTGCCGAACGACGAACCGTCGGTGCTCCCCTGCACCGACAGCGTCTGCGTACGCGCCCCCCACCCCGTCGGGAGCTTCAGCTTGATCTGGTCGACGCTGGTCGCGGTGCCCAGGTCGATCTGCCCCCACTGCGGGAACGCGTTGTTCGCGCTCTCCCAGTAGGTCGCCTGGTTGCCGTCGTTCAGATTGGACGCCACATAGGTCTGATTCGTGCTGCTCGCCGAGGCGGACTTGCCCAACGCCAGGTTGGGACCGCCCGCCGCCGCGGCCGGTGTCGCCGGCCCGGCCCAGGACAGTGCGACGGCCACCGCCGTCAGCGCCGCCAGGCGGGCTCTCAGGGGACTCTTCCTCACTGGGGAACCTCTCCGTGATGGGGGTGGGAGCGCAGCAGCCTCCCGAGGGGACGCTGCTGAAGTTGCGGAGATGAGCGAGAAATTGAACATCGCAATGCAAGAATCTTGCACTGGATGAGTCCGAACGTTACAGACGTGCTACCGGCGCGTCAACGGTTCCGCCCTGACCTATTGACATGCCTCGCATCCATGCGTTCTGATCCAGGAGTCAAAAAGTTAGTAAGTTTGCCTATCTAATGGAGGGAGTGGAGGCATGCGCGGAAGAGCGCGGCGCGTGTGCAGCACCCTGGCCGCCGGACTACTGGCGGCGACGTCACTCACGGCGGCATTGGCTCCGGCCACGAGAGCCGCTGCGGCCCCGACCCGATTCGAGGCGGAGGACGCCCCCGCCGTCTGCGACGGCACGATCGACTCGAACTGGACCGGCTTCTCCGGGACCGGGTTCTGCAACACCACCAACGCCGTCGGCGGCTCGGTGACCTGGACGGTGAGTTCCCCCACTGCGGGCACCGCAACGCTGGCCATCCGGTACGCCAACGGCACCACCACCGACCGGCCGGCGAACGTCCTCGTCAACGGGGCGGCGGCCGGGTCCACCGTGTCCTTCGCGGGCACCGGCGCCTGGACCACCTGGGTCACCAAGACCGTCAGCGTGCCCGTCGTCGCCGGGTCCAACACGATCAAGCTGGCGGCCACCACGGCCAACGGCGACGCCAACATCGATTACCTGGAGTTCGACCCACCGCCGAGCTTCACCGACTACCAGGCCGAAGACGCCGTCATCACGCTGGGCGTCGTGGAGTCCAACCACACCGGATACACCGGCACCGGCTTCGTCAACGGCGACAACGTGGTCGGCTCCGCCGTGGAGTGGACGGTCGGCGTACCGTCGGCCGGGGTCTACCCGGTGACCTTGCGGTACTCGAACGGGACGACTGTGGACCGGCCGATGGACGTCAGCGTCAACGGCACCGTCGCCGCCCCCGGCATCAGCTTCCCGAGCACGACGAACTGGGACACCTGGGCCGATCGCACGATCAGCCTCAGCCTGGCCGCCGGCACCAACAAGATCAAGGCGATCTCGACGACCGTCAACGGCGGGCCCAACCTCGACCGCCTCCGGGTGACCGCACCCGCCGACACGCAGCCGCCAACCGCGCCGGCGAACCTGCGTGTCGTCGGCGAAGTACGCCCGTACGGCGTGGACCTGGCCTGGGACGCGTCGACCGACAACGTCGGCGTCGCGCAGTACAAGATCTACAACGGCGGCAACGTCGTCCAGGTGGTCGGCGGCAACATCACGACCGCCACGCTCACCCTGACCCCCAACACGACCTACGTCATCACGGTGCTCGCCTACGACGCGGTCGGCAACGCCTCCCAGGCGAGCAACAACGTGCCGATCACCACGCCGCCCAGCGACGACACCACTCCCCCGAGCCAGCCCAGCGGTGTGCGTACCACTAATGTCGCCGCGACCAGCGTGAGCCTGGCCTGGACCGCGTCGACCGACAACATCGGCGTCGCGGGTTATCACGTCTTCTCCGACGGCGTGCAGTTCGCGACGGTGCCGGACCTGACGGCGACCGCCGATTCCCTGACCCCGAGCACGACGTACGTGTTCTCGGTCGAGGCCTTCGACGCGAACGGCAACGTGTCGACCCGCAGTGCGGGGCTGTCGGTCACGACCACCGCGGGCGGCACCGGAGGCACGGGCGGTGACCCGGTCTTCGACCGCAACGTGAACACGGCGATGGACCTGCCGTGGGGCATCGGGTTCTTGCCGGACGGCAATGCGCTGGTCGCCGAGCGCGACCGGTTCGAGATCGTGCTGGTGACCCCGGCCGGACAGCGGACCGTCGTCGGCAAGATCACCGAAGCGGTGACCACTACCGGAGAAGGCGGCCTGCTGGGACTGGCGATCTCCCCCACGTTCGCCACCGACCACTACGTCTACGTCATGCACACCGCGTCGTCGGACAACCGCGTCGTGCGGTTCAAGTACGAGAACGGCGCGATCGGCGCCCGGGAACCGCTCGTGACCGGCATCGCGAAGAACCGCTTCCACAACGGCGGCCGGATCAAGTTCGGGCCGGACGGCTACCTCTACATCACCACCGGCGACGCCCAGGACGGCACGAAGGCGCAGAACCTCAGCTCCCTCAACGGCAAGATCCTGCGCGTGACCACCACCGGCGCGGCCGCCCCGGGCAACCCGTTCGGCACCCGCGTCTACAGCTACGGTCACCGCAACCCGCAGGGCCTGGCCTGGGACTCGGCCGGACGGCTCTGGGAGTCCGAGTTCGGCGACAGCACCTGGGACGAGCTGAACCTGATCCAGGCGGGCGGCAACTACGGCTGGCCCACCTGCGAGGGCACCTGCAGCACCAGCGGCATGATCAATCCCGTACGCACCTGGGACGTCGCCTCGGCGTCACCCAGCGGCATCGAGATCGTCAACGACTGGATCTACATGGCGGCCGTCCGAGGTGGACGACTGTGGGTCATGCACATCACCGGGTCCACGACGGACACGCCGCGGGCGTTCTTCAACGGCACCTGGGGCCGGCTGCGTACCGTCGTCAAGACACCCGA
>JABFYB010000749.1 GCA_013361475.1 Hamadaea sp. | reverse complement strand
TCCGTCCCTGATCCAAGCGGATCTCCGCCCGCCCTCGGCGGTTCCCGTCTCGCGTGGCCGCACCCGCTTGCCCAGGATGTCGCCCAGGCCGATCGGCGCCTGGACGGCTCCGGGATGCAGACCGGACAGGACCAGGACGAGCGGGCGACCGGAACCCTCCGGATCCAACCCGATGATCCGCCCGTACGCCTCAGCGCCGTGCGCCGTCAGTGGCGACAGCAGCGCCACCTCGTCGCCGACGTAGAGCCAGTGGCCGTCCCCCAGGTCCCACCGGGGCTTCAGCGGTTCGTTCAGTCTCAGGGGTTCGCCCTCGGAATCGTGAAACACGACCTACTCCCGCCCACAGTTGTTCCTCCCATGCACACAGCCTCTGGCGGACGGATGTGGTCAAGCCATACCCACGCACGAAGCACTATCGGATGAACCAGACGCTCACATATCCGGCTGCCGGATAATCGGCGCATACCCTGTGGGCATGTGGACGGATGGGGGAGCGGCAATCGCGCTCGCGCCGGACTTCTGGACCACGTCCCAGACGATCGACGCACTGGCCAAACGCGACATCCCGCAATTCTTCCGCCTGGTTCAGCGCGAGACCGGAGTCACGCAGACCCGGCTCGGCGTCGCCGTCGGGCTGAGCCAGGCCCAGGTCAGCGAAGTCATGAGCGGTAGCCGGCGGGTCAGCAGCGTGGACGTGCTCGCCCGTATCGCCGAGGGCTTGGCGATGCCCGTCGCCGCCCGTTCCGCCCTGTTCATGGGCAGCCGGGTGCCGGCCAGCGGTGTCGCCGTCGCCGACCACGACGCCGGCAGCGAAGTCACCGCCGTGTACGCGGCCCGCGGCCTCGTTTCGCGACCCTCCTGGAACGACGTCGTCCTCCACGCCAACCGGCACCTGTGGCTCTACGGAATGGCCGAACTCGGTTATGCCCTGGACGACGACGTGCCCGACCTCGTGGAGCGCGCGGCACAGCGCGGATGTGACATCCGGGTGCTGTTGCTCGACCCCGAATACTCCGGAGCTGCCGACGTGGACGCCGGCGAGGGAAGCCCACCGGGCACCCTCGCGACCCGAACGCGGGCGGCGCTGGCGCGATATCAGCAGATGAAAGACGCGGCCGGACCGGCGATGCAGATCCGGGTCTTCTCGGCCCCGCCCACAGTCAGCGTCGTGCGGGGTGACGATCACATGATCGTCACCCCCTACCTGCGCTTCTTTGTCGGCGGCAATTCGCCCACAATGGAGCTTCGCCGGGCCACGGGGAAGATGTTCGATCGCTATGTCAAGCACGTCCAGCGAACGTGGGACGACGCCAAGGAGTGGACACCATGACCGGACTGGGCAGCATGCGCGACGCCGAGCTGCTGAGCACAGAGGTGCTGGTGGACAAGCCCAAGCGGTTCGTACGCGAGCAGCTGCGGATGCCTGACGGCGTCGAGATCGACTGGTACTACGCCGACACCGCCGAGAGCGTCATGGTCGTCCCGGTCACGGCGGCCGGAACGGTGATCCTCGTTCAGCAGTACCGGCACAACCTGAAGACCGACACTCTCGAACTTCCGGCCGGGATCTCGACCGCCGGCGAGTCGATGGCGGCCGCCGCGCAGCGTGAGCTGGTCGAGGAGACCGGACACGCGCTGGCCGCCGGGGTGAGCCTCCGACCGCTCGGCCGGCTGTATGCGCTGCCGTCCGAGACGAACAAATGGATCAACTTCTTCCTGGCCTATCCGGTGGTGTCGACGGGCACGGCCGAGTGGGACACCGAAATTGAGCGCTACTTCGACATGAGCACCGTCGAGGTGCCCTTCGACGAGGCGATCGCGTCGATCGGAACTCGGATCACCGGCGTCGAGACCGCCAGCGCGCTGATGATGGCCCGGCCGCACATCCGCTGACGCCTGCCGAACACGGCCTGAGCGCCGACGGCCGCCGATTCCCGAGGCGCGGCGCAGGCGTGGCGTCGTTGAACTGAAGCCGCCGGCGCTAGTGGCCGGGCGCCCACCACGTCAGGTGACCGGTTGCCTCGGCGACTGGTTCGATGATCTCCCAAGCTTCGGCGATGAGCCCGTCTCGGATACGCCAGATGTCGACGACGGCGATCTCGGGTCCGCCGGCCAGCCATCGGCGGGAGTGCATCATGACGTGGTCGCGGTCGGCGAGCACGAGCTGGATGTCGACCTGCATGCCGGCGAGGTGGACGAGGGCGGCACGAACGGAGTCGAGCCACTCGGTTTTCGTGGAATTCCGTGCGTCCGGTCGATGGTGGACGAAGTCGTCGCGCAACGACCGTGCCAGCGCGTCGACGTCACCTGTCGCGATCAGTGCGGTCAGTGCCTGCTGGACGATGGCCTTGCTGTCGGCGTACGACGATGATGTTGAGGTCATAGGCAGCAGTGTTGCGATCGTCGGCCGCCCTGTCGATGAAGCCGCATTTCATGGCGAGGACGCAGGGCAGAGCGTAGCCTCGACGCTCATGCAGACGGTGGGTGAGCTGCTGCGGGAGTGGCGGCATCGGCGGCGGATCAGCCAGCTCGATCTGGCGCTGGCGGCTGATGTCTCCGCGCGGCATGTGAGCCTGGTGGAGACAGGCAAGTCGCAGCCGAGCGCGGCCATGATTCACCGGCTCGCCGAGCGGCTGGACGTGCCGTTGCGGGACCGCAATCTGCTGCTGCTCGCGGCGGGCTTCGCTCCGCGATACGCCGAACGGTCGCTCGACCGCGAACAGCTCCCCGCGGTCTCGGAGGCGATCGGCAGGCTGCTGCGCGCGCATGAGCCCTACCCGGCGCTGGTGGTGGACCGCGGGTGGAACATCGTGATGACCAATCGAGCCCTCGACTCGTTCCTGGCCGGTGTCGCCCCCGAGCTGCTGAAGCCACCGGTCAACCTGGTGCGGCTCGGATTCGACGAGCGCGGGCTGGCGAAGAACATCGTCAATCTGGCCGAGGTGCGGTCGGTCCTGCGTACGCGGATGGCACGTCAACTCGCCCGGGCACCCTCGCCTGAGCTGCTGGCACTGTTCGACGAGTTCCTCGCCGAGCCGGTGGACGGAGGCGAACCGGAAACCTCCGACATCGTCGTACCGATGATTTTTCGCTTCGGCGACCGGGAGCTTCGGTTGTTCTCCACCACCACCTCGTTCGGCACACCGGTGGACATCACCCTGGACGAGGTGTCGATCGAGTCGTACTACCCGATGGATGAGCGGACGGCGGCGTACTTTGCCGTCAAGCCAGCTCAGGCGACTCGGTGATACCGAAGGAGTTGCCCGTGACGCCCGATCGTTCGAGATCCGAGGCCGCGCTCACGCGTCCGGGAGCTTCCGCCGGGAGGCCCGCCCGGCGTCCAATGTGGCCTTGGCCACCGCATACTTCTGGGCCAAGTCGTGCTCCATCTCCGCGATCCGCTGCCGACGCTGCTCCGGCGTCAGACCCGTCAGGCCCAGCCGGGCATCCCTGTCCTCCTGCGACACCTCAACTCCCGTCGTGTTCGTAGCGTCGCGACCCGCTGTGGTCCACTCGGGGCCGGCGTCCGTTCTGACTGTAGAGGACGGTCGCGGTCGGCCACGGACGAGTAGATGTCCAGGTAACTCAGGCCGCCCGCGGATTACCTCGCTCGCTCGTCCAAGCGGAGCGGATCGATTCCCGCGCCGCCGCTTGTTCATACACCGCCGCCGTCAGCCAAGCCTGCGCCAGGAGATCCGTGTCGTGTGGATCGAGGCGGCCGTACGGCTCGGCTTTCCAGCGATTGCCCTTCCACCGAAGGCATCGGCCCTGGCTGGCTGGAGTGAGGTTCATGTCAGCGTCTTCGTGTGTCGCGCTGGCACAGCCCGCAGTAGGTCGTTGAGGATGTGGGCGTGAGTTCCTCGCAATCCGCTGCCGATCCCGGACAGGAGTCGGACGCAGCCGAATCATCCCCCGACCAGGGCTATCTGCTCGACAACGCACGGAGGGAGGCGGGCGAGCGGTTCACCTGGCTGGCGGAGCTGTTCGACGGTGTCACGCGTGGGCATGTCGACCGGCTCGGAATGAAGGCGGGCTGGCGCTGCTGGGAAGTCGGCGCCGGCGGGCCGAGCATTCCCGAGGCACTCGCCAAGGCCGTCGGACCGACCGGCTACGTCCTGGCCACGGACATCAATCCGACCTGGTTGGCCCCGGACAGGGGCTACGAGGTGCTCCGGCACGACATCGTCGCGGACCCGCCGCCCCAGTCAGGCAGGTTCGACCTGGTCCACGCGCGGCTCGTGCTCGTTCACGTGCCCGACCGTGCCCGTGCGTTGGCGACCATGGTCGCGGCGCTGCGCCCCGGCGGCTGGCTGTTGGTGGAAGACGCCGACACCGAGCTGCAGCCACTGGCTTGCCTGGACGAGGTCGGCCCTGCGCAGCGGCGTGCCAACCGGTTGCGCCGCGCCGTCCGGGAGCTGATGACCCGGCGCGGCGCCGACATGCGCTACGGCCGTACGCTGCCGCAGGCGTTGCGTACCGCAGGCCTGGTCGAGGTAGCCGCGTCCGGCAACTTCCCGGTCGGCGGGCTGGCCTGCGACCGGCTCGAAGCCGCCACCGTACGCATGGTGCGCACCGAACTGCTCGCCGCCGGGCTGGCCGACGACGCCGAGATCGACGCGCACTTGGCCGCCATCGAGGCCGGCGAACTCGATCTCACC
>JABFYB010000667.1 GCA_013361475.1 Hamadaea sp. | reverse complement strand
CCCGACTGGGGCCGGATGATCAACCACAGCATCGGCTTCATGCAGTCCGGCGACCTCGCCTACCTGATCATCCCGGGTGTCTCGATCTGGGCCCTGGTGCTCGCGTTCAACCTCTTCGGCGACTCCATGCGAGACGCCCTCGACCCGAAGTCCAACCGCTGATCGAATCGCTGAGTTCTCGGCGGAGAACTTCGGTCCACAGTCGTCCCGGTCGCCGACGGATACCCCTCCACGTGCCCGGGCGTAAAAATGGGAAGGAGAAACCCTAGTGCGAAACACCCTCAAGGCAGTCGCCATTGGCGCGCTCGCCATGGGCGTGGCGTTGAGCGCAGCCTGCACGAAGAACACCGGGGGCGGCACCCAGAACGAGACGGCGACGAAGCAAGCCTTCGTTGTCGACTTCAAGGGTGAGGCCGTCACGCCGGCGCCGGACGTCGAGGGCCACACCACGGGTGGCAAGATCACCGTCATTCAGGACGGCGACTTCGAGCACCTCGACCCGCAGATGATCTACGTGTCGAACGCGCTCTCCTACAGCCAGCTGTTCCACCGCACCCTGACCGGCTACATCGAGTCGCCCAAGGAGGGCGAGCCGCTGAAGCTGGTCGGTGACCTGGCGACCAACGCCGGTGAGACCACCGACAACGGTAAGACCTGGAAGTACACCCTGCGTGACGGCGTCAAGTTCGACGACGGCACCGCGATCACCTCCAAGGACATCGCGTACGCGATCTCGCGTTCGTTCGGTCCGCGTGGTTCGCAGGGTCCGCAGTACCTCCAGGCCGCCCTGGACAAGAACTACGGCAAGGACGGCGGCTACGCCGGCCCGACCGCGGACAAGCCGTACGCCCCGGGCATCAGCACGCCGGACGACAAGACCATCATCTTCACGTTCGACGCGCCGCACACCGAGCTGCCCTTCCTCCTGGCGTTCCCGACCTCCACGCCGGTTCCGGCCGCGAAGGACACCAAGGAGAAGTACGAGACCCAGTTCGTTTCGTCGGGTCCGTACAAGACGAAGGAGTACGTCCCGGGCACCAAGCTGGTTCTCGAGAAGAACCCGAACTGGGACCCGAAGTCGGACCCGATCCGTCACCAGTACGTCGACGAGTTCGTGATCGACATGACCGGTGACGCGAAGGCTCAGACCGACCGGCTCACCGCCGCGTCGGGCGACGACGCCGCCGCCGTGATGATCGACAATGTTCCGCCGGAGATGATCCCGCCGGTGAAGGGCAACGCCGAGCTGATGAAGCGCGTGGCGACCGGCCCGAACCAGTACGTCTACTACATCAACATCAACACCACTCGGGTGACCGACGTTGACGTGCGGCGTGCGCTGAACTACGCCTTCGACCGCGACGCCTACCTCAAGGCCGTCGGTGGCTACGACATCGCCGACCCGGCGTCGACGATCATGTCGCCGGTCGTGCCCGGTTACAAGAAGTTCGACGTCTACCCGTCGCTGCCGGACAACCACGGCGACGTCGAGAAGGCGAAGAAGCTCCTCGAGGGCAAGACCGTGCCGAAGCTGACCTTCTGCACCTCGAACACCGCGGTGAACCAGACGGTTGCGGCGGTCGTCGTCGAAGGCCTCAAGCGGGCCGGTTTCGACATCACCACCAAGTTCATCGAGCGGGCCAACTACTACACCACCATCGGTGTCAAGGGCGTGGACTGCGACCTGATGACCTCGGCGTGGGGCCAGGACTGGTCCGACGGTGAGTCGACCCTGGGTGTTCTGATGGACGGTTCGAAGATCGTTCCCGAGGGCAACAACAACTACTCCTACTTCAACGAGCCGACCATCGTGGCCAAGCTCAAGGAGCTTCGTGAGATGACCGACCGCGGTGCCGCTGCCGAGCAGTACGGCGCCCTGGACGAGCAGATCATGAAGGACTACGCCCCGGTGATCCCGCTGCGCTACGGCCGTAACTTCTCGATCTACGGCCCGAAGGTCGGCGGCACCTTCGTCAACCAGTTCAGCCAGTTCGACGTCCTCGGCGCCTACGTCAAGTCCTGACCTCGGTCAGGTTTGATCCAGGCGCTCCGGTGACGAGCTGAACGGCTCGTCACCGGGGACCGAGAATCACCACGCACCACCCGTGGCGGGCGGTCAACGGCCGCCCGCCACGGTCCAGCCGCGATCCGGCTGCACGGTGACTCCTCCGGAAGGCCCATCCCCATGTTTCGCTTCTTCGTCAAACGGGCACTCCTGGCCGTCCTCACGCTCTTCGCGATCTCAGTGACGGTCTTCGGCCTGTTCTTCCTCGGCCCCGCCGACCCGGCGGCGACGATGTGCGGCACCAAGGCATGCACCCAGGCGCAGCACGACAAGATCGAGCAGTCGCTCGAGCTCGACAAAAGCCCGGTGACGCAATACGCCAACTACATGAAAGGCGTGTTCGTCGGCCGTGACATCGGCAGCGGGCCGGACAAGATCGAGTGCCCTGCGCCCTGCCTGGGCATTAACTTCCGGACGTATGAGAAAGTCTCCGACATCATCGGGCGTACGCTGCCGGTCACGTTCAGCGTGGTGCTCGGTGCGGCCGTCGTCTACGTGCTGTTCGGTACGGCGCTCGGTATGACCTCGGCGATCAGGCGTGGTTCGCTGCTGGACCGCATCGCGGCCGGCACCGCCCTGACCTTCGCGTCGACCCAGATCTTCTTCCTCGGCTCGCTCATCCTGGCGATCTTCGTCTACAACCTCGGCTGGCTGCCCAGAGCGCAGTACATCAGCCCGTTCGAAGACCCGCTCGGCTGGCTCGGCGGCATGATCACGCCGTGGATCGCGCTCGGCCTGATCAACTCGGCTAGCTACTCGCGATTCTCGCGGGCGCAGATGATCGAGACCTTGAGCGAGGACTACATCCGCACGGCTCGGGCCAAGGGCCTGAAGATGAAGGCGGTGTATCTCCGGCATGCCCTGCGGGCCGCGATCACCCCGATCGTGACGATCGCCGGCATCGACATCGGCGGCCAGCTCGGCGGCGTGGCGATCACCGAGACCACCTTCAGCCTTCCCGGCATGGGCAAGACCGCCGTCGGCGCGGTCTTCGCGCAGAACCTGCCAGTGGTCATGGCGACGGTGCTCTTCGGTGCGGTCTTCATCGTGCTGTCCAACGTGATCGTCGACATGCTTTACGCCGTTATCGACCCGCGGGTCAAGCTCGGCTCTTCCGGGAGATGACAATGACTGCGAACGAGTCCCCCTACCTCGAGGTCGACGACCTGCAGGTCCGCTTCCGTACCGAGGACGGCCTGGTCCAGGCGGTCAACGGCGTCAGCTTCTCGGTCGAGCGCGGCAAGACCCTCGGCATCGTGGGCGAGTCCGGCTCCGGCAAGAGCGTCACGAGCCTGTCCATCATGGGTCTGCACAACACCAAGTCGACCACCATGAAGGGCAGCATCAAGCTGGGCGGGCAGGAGCTGATCGGGCTCACCCAGGACCAGCTGCGCAAGCTTCGTGGCCGCGACGTCGCCATGATCTTCCAGGACCCGCTGACCGCGCTGCACCCCTTCTACACGATCGGGCGGCAGATCGTTGAGGCGTACCGGATCCACCACCCGGACGCGTCGAAAGAGGTCGCCAAGAAGCGCGCGATCGAGATGCTCGACCGGGTCGGCATTCCGCAGCCCGACCGGCGGTTCAAGCAGTACCCGCACGAGTTCTCGGGCGGCATGCGGCAGCGCGCCATGATCGCGATGTCGCTGGTCAACGACCCCAACCTGCTCATCGCGGACGAGCCCACCACGGCTCTCGACGTGACCGTGCAGGCGCAGATCCTCGACCTGCTGGAAGACCTCCAGCGTGAGTTCAACTCCGCGGTCATCCTGATCACGCACGACCTCGGCGTCGTGAGCCAGGTCGCCGACGAGGTCCTCGTGATGTACGGCGGCCGCGTGGCCGAGTACGGCACGGTCGAGCAGATCATGCGGTCGGCGCAGCACCCCTACACCTGGGGTCTGCTGGCCAGCATGCCGTCGCTGCACGGCGACCCCGACGCGGACCTGCTGCCCATCAAGGGCAACCCGCCGAGCCTGCTCAACATCCCGTCCGGCTGCGTGTTCCACCCGCGGTGCGCGTACGCGATGTTGAAGGGCGGCCCGTGCGACGTCGACGTGCCGCGGCTGCTGCCGCTGGCGCTGGCCGACGAGCCGGGCCACACGGTCGCGTGCCACCTGCCCGAGCGGGAGCGCAACCGGACGTACCAGGAAGAAATCGCGTCGGTGGGAGTCGCCCAGTGAGCACCCAGGTGATTGAGCAGCGTGGCCCGCAGGGCCAGAACTCCGCCGAGCCGCTGCTGAAGGTGGAGAACCTGACCAAGCACTTCCCGGTGCGTGGCGGTGGACTGATCGGCGCCAAGCAGGTCGTCCGCGCGGTCGACGGAGTCTCCTTCGAGGTCCGTCCCGGTGAGACGCTCGGCCTGGTGGGCGAGTCCGGCTGTGGCAAGACCACGACCGGCCGGATGCTGGTCCGGCTGCTGGACTCGACCGAAGGCAAGATCACCTTCGAGGGTCAGGACATCACCCGGGCCCGGGGTTCGAAGCTGCAGCGGCTCCGTCAGGACATGCAGATCATCTTCCAGGACCCGTACTCGTCGCTGAACCCGCGGCACACGGTCGGCAAGATCGTCGCGATGCCGTTGCAGGTCAACGG
>JABFYB010000433.1 GCA_013361475.1 Hamadaea sp. | reverse complement strand
CTGTTCAACGAGCTCAAGTCCGGGCAGAAGGTCGTCGTCGACTGCGAAGGCGACCCGACCGACATCGAGAACTCGAAGCTCGTCTTCTTCGATCCTCGGGTGGCGGAAGGTCTGCTCTCGGCGAGCTGACCGCGGTGGGTGGAGTGTCCGGCCCGGCGCGGCCGGACGCTCCACCCGTCAGCCCGGCTGGACACTCCGGCATGGGCGGCTCAGACCATCTCGAGGTTGGCCATCATGCCCATGTCCTCGTGCTCGGCGTTGTGGCAGTGGAACAGATAGCGACCCCGGTATCCGTCGAAGCGGGTGATGATCTCCGCCGACTCCCCCGGACGCAGGGAGATGGTGTCCTTCAGCCCGGCATCCTGCGGCAGCGGCTCGCCGCCGCCGCGGGACAGGACGCGGAACCCGACGAGGTGCAGATGGACCGGGTGATGGACGTCGGCGATCAACCGCCACACCTCGACGTCGCCGAGGCGCGTGGTGACGTCGGTACGGCTCGGATCGAACGGCCGGCCGTCGACGAGCCAGCCGTGGCCGCCTCGCATCCGGCCCGCCCGGAATGCGAGATCCCGCACCACCGTCGCCGACGACCGATCCCATTCCGGCAGGTCATCGGCGAGCTTGTCCGGGATGCGCGCGCCCGCGCCACGGCGTACGAGGTGGAACTGGAGAACGTCGGCTGTGCGTCCGGCTCCCAGGCGGTTGACCAGCCGAACCCGGGATCCGACCGGCATACCACCGAAGTCGATCAGCACGTCGTATCGTTCGGCCGGCGCTATCAGCAGATGCTCGTGGCGTACCGGGGCGGCGAGCAGCCCCTGGTCGGCGCCTATCTGGATCAAGGACAGCGGGCGTCCGTCCTCGGCGACGGCCGCCAGGTCGTAGTGCCGGGCGTTGGAGGCGTTGAGGATGCGCAGCCGGTACACGCCCGTGTCCACCTCGTGCACCGGCCATGGTGCGCCGTTGACGAGGATGACGTCACCGAGGACCCCTCCCAGGTACGCCTCTTCGACACCGGCCTCGCCCAGCAGGGCCGGATCCAGAGCCGGATAAGCCAGCCGCCCGCCGGCGTCGAAGGCGCGGTCGGCGATCATGAGCGGCACTTCGTGGTCGCCGCGCGGTAGATCCACGGCGTCCTCGATGTCGTCGCGCACGAAGTGCATCCCGGCCAGACCTCGCCAGATCGCCGGTCCGGTGAAGTCCATGCGGTGGTCGTGATACCACAGCATCGTCGCCCGCTGGTCGAGCGGAAACTCGTACGCACGTTGCGTCTTCGCGACGACGGCCCGGGCGTCCCCCATGCCCTGTTCGGCAGAACTATGTCCGGCAGAACTGTGTCCGGCGGAGCCGTGGCCGGCGTGTCCGGCGTGCTCCCCGAGCGCAGCCCACGCGGCGGGGAGAACGAGATCGGTCGGGTAGCCGTCGTGCGCGGCCGGGGTACGCCCGCCGTGAAGATGAACCACGGTCGGCACCGGCAGCTCGTTGCGATGGGTCACGACCACCGGACGGCCCCGGCGGGTCTCGATGGTGGGGCCGGGAAAGACACCCCCGTATGTCCACATCGGTGTGCCGATCCCGGGGAGGACTTCTAGGGTGGTCTCACGCTGGGTGATCTCGTACCGGTCGGTTCCATCCGTGGTGCCGACCGGTCTGAGCACCGGCGGCAGCGGCAACGGAACCGTGAACGGTGGCGGCAGCGGCAGGCCGCTGCGCAGTTGGACACCGGTGACCGCCGGACGTCGGGAAAGCGCCGCGCCGGTGGTCAGCCCAGCCGCGGCCAGCAGACCGAGCGCCCCACCGATGCCCAGCACTCGGCGCCTGGACATGGCTTGGTTCCTACTCATCGCCGCCCTCCCTACGCGCGATCGGCCGCAACGGTCCGCGCCACACGGCGACGAACTGCACAGTCAGTCCGGCGATCGTCAGCACACCCAACGGAAGGTGGAGCCACAGCGCTCCGTCCATTCCCGCGAAGTACTGCACCGTCTCCGCCGCGACCAAGCCGAACGAGGCGAGGAACAGCCCACCTTGACGCCATCGGATCCCGATCACGGCGGTCGCGATCACCTGCAGGTAGCCGAGCGAGGTGACGACGTCAGCGCCGACGGCATGCCAGCGCAGGCCGTCGAAGCTGCCACTCAGGTACACGCCGGCGAACACAGGCTGACCGATGATGGCGATCAGGTGTGCGCTGACGACGGCTCGCACGACCCAGCCGGCGAGACTCGTCCGGTGCGCGACCTCGACTCGGGCCATACGTACGCTCGTGGTCGCGGTGACCATGCGTCCTCCTGATTTCGTCGCGGCGTCGCCGTCAGGGTTCGAGGTCGACGATTCCCTTGCCGCTGCGAACGTCCAGCGGTACGGAGACCTGGTCGTGGGTGATCAGCCACGATCCGTCGACCTTCCGGAGGCAGTAGGTGATCCGCACCCACATGCCGGTGGTCGCCGTCCCGTCCTTGAACGTGCCGCTCAGGCGGGCGAAGGCGTGTCCGAAGGCGACCTCGTCCCCGACCGTGACCGCGAGGTCGCGGACCTCGTACCGCAGGTCCTCGAAGACGGCGAACACCCTTGCCCAGTTCTGGAGCTTCGCGTCGATGCCCACGTGCTGCAGCGGCGGCTCGACGTCGAAGGACACGACGTCGGTCGAGTAGGGCTTCTTCAGCGCGTCCAGATCCTTGGCGTGCAGCCCGTCGACGATGGTGTCGATCAGGCGGCGGATCTCGGCTTCGTCTCGTTCCTGCTGCGGTTGCATGTGCTCCATCCCTTCGCGGTCGTGTTCTCGCTTCGCCCTCGACGTTATGACTACAGAGCTATCTTGTCTAAGATCAGTATTGCTATGGCGTTATGCACTCGGGAGCATGATGGACCTGCACTCGCTCAGTCAGTTCCTGGTCGTGGCGCGTCTGGAGCACCTCAGCCGGGCCGCCGAGGAGCTGCGAGTCGCCCAGCCGTCGCTGAGCCGGACCATCGCCCGGCTGGAGGCCGAACTGGGTGTGCCGCTGTTCGATCGCAGTGGCCGCCTGCGCCTGAACGACACGGGCAAGATCTTCCGGCATCACGTCGAACGGGCCCTCGGCGAACTGGACGCGGGACGCCGAGCCGTCGCCGACGCCACCAGTCAGGGACTCGGCACCGTCCGGCTCGCCTCGGAGACCTTCCTGACCTTGACCGGGCCGCTGGCCGCCTACAAGCGAGCCCACCCCGCCGCCGAGGTCGAACTCCACTGGTCCCCCGCCGATGACATGGCCCGCCGGCTCCGCGCGCAGGAAGTCGATCTGTGCCTTGCCTCGCAACCGATCCACGCCGACGGGCTGGAAGCCCGCCTGCTGTTCCGGGAGGCGGTGGGCGTGGGCACGCCCCTCGGCCATCCGCTGGCCGGACGCCGGTCGGTGAGCATCGACGAACTGGCAGACGAGCCGTTCGTCACCGCCCGCAAGGGGCATTGGCTCCGCCGGCTGCTCGATCGGCTGTTCGCCGCACGAGGCCTCACCCCGCGAATCGTCTGTGAGAGCGACGAGCACAGCGCCATCGCCGACCTGATCAGTGCGGGACTCGGCATCGGCCTGGTGCCCGCGCTCGCTCTCCGCAGCTCCACCCGGGCCCCCGCCGCCTGGGTCGACGTCGAGGATCCCGACTGTTTTCGCACCGTCACCCTCTACTGGGGAGCCGACAGCCACCTATCCACCGCGGCGGAGCTGATGCGTACGACCATCACCGACTGGAACTGGCCGACCGGCCCGGCCGCCGAGCACGGTTGACGCAACCAACTGGTTGCGATACGTTCGAGTTGCAACCAAGTAGTTGCCAACGTCCGCGTCACCGGACGCGTTGACGGGAGGAGACGAGATGACCGTCGTGGGAAACCTGCCCGAGGTGGTGTCACCCGACGAATGGCTGGCGGCCCGGAAGGAACTGCTCCAGCGCGAGAAGGAGCTGACCAGGGCCCGCGACCAGGTCAACGCCGCACGCCGGCGGCTGCCGATGGTACGCGTGGACAAGCCGTACGCGTTCGAGGGTCCGGACGGGCAGGCGAGCCTCCTCGACCTGTTCGACGGGCGTACGCAGTTGGTCATGCACCACTTCATGTTCGCGCCGGAGTGGGACGCGATGTGCCCGAGCTGTGCCTCGGCCGCCGACGGGATCGCCGGCCTGCGGCAGTTGCACGTCCGCAACACCACACTCGTCGCGGTGTCCCGAGCGCCGTACGCGAAGATCGCCGCCTTCCGCGAGCGGATGGGCTGGACGTTCCCCTGGTACTCCGCGTACGGCAGCGACTTCGGCTACGACTTCCACACCGTCTTGGACGATCGGGTCGCCCCGGTGCTGCTGCACTATCGCACCGAGGCGGAGCTGGCCGAGGCCGGGACACCGTGGACCGGCGGACCGTGGACGGAGAGCATGCGCGGCACGGAGATGCCGGGCCTCAGCACGTTCCTGCGGGTGGGCGAGGACGTCTTCCACACCTACTCCACATACGGCCGCGGGATCGAGGAGTTCCACAACGGCGACCAGTACCTCGATCTCACCGCGCTCGGCCGGCAGGAGCCCTGGGAGGAGCCTCAGGGACGAGCGACTCCGCTCGGCTTGGAGGTCGGCGGTCCGAATCTGCGCCTCCCCGACGAGTACGGCGTCTGACCAGCGCCCGAGGTGGTCCGGGGCTTCGTCCCCGTGGCGTGATCATTG
>JABFYB010000130.1 GCA_013361475.1 Hamadaea sp. | reverse complement strand
GTGATGCCCCACTTGAGTGCGGTGAGCGCCGCGTGCTCGCCCATCGACATCCCCGTACGCGGTTCGGCGTTGCGCGGGATCTCCGGCTGGAACGGCTGCAACGGCCGCAGTTTCAGCGCGGCCTGCATCCGGCCGCCGAGCGTACGGGCCTGGCTCAGTTCGAGCAGCGCCTTGCGGAAGCTCTCGTTCAAGGCCAGCGGCGCGTCGCTCGTCGTATCGACGCCACCGCCGATGCCCGAGTCGATCTGGCCCAGCGCGATCTTGTTGGCCAGGTAGATCACGCTCTGCAGACCGGTTCCGCAGGCCTGCTGGAGGTCGACCGCCGGCGTACGCCCGTCGAGGGTCGAGCCGAGGACCACCTCACGGGTGAGGTTGAAGTCCCGGCTGTGCTTGAGGACCGCGCCGGCGGCGACCTCGCCGATCCGCTCACCGGCCAGCCCGAACCGGGCGACCAGGCCGTCCAGCGCCGCGCCGAGCATGTCGGAGTTGGACGCCTTCGCGTAGCGGCCGTTGGAGCGGGCGAACGGAATCCGATTCCCGCCCAGGACGCCGACCCGTCGTACGTTTCTCATGGCGTATAACTTACTCGCGAGTAGGTCTTGTGGGTACAGTCAACCTTATGTCGGACCGTTACGCGTCGTTCGCACGCAGCGCCGGTGGCCGTGTCCTGGTCAAGCGACTCGGCCTGCCCAACCCGCCCAGTCTCCGCCGCTACGACGCGGACCACCCGCTCGCCGGGCCGGTGCGGGTCGCGGGGGAGGGCCGGTTCGCCTCGGGCGTCGAGGGCTGGTACCCCGCCCCGACCGACGGCGCGAAACTGGGTGGCCTCGTCCTGGACGCCACGACCCTCGCCACCGTCGAGGACCTGCGCGATCTCTACGACACCGTCCACCCGATCGCGCGTGGCTTCGCCTCCGCCGGTCGCGTGATCGTCCTGGCCGCGCTGCCCGCCGAGGCCCCGTCGGTCGAGGCCGCCGCGGTGCGCCAGGCCGTCGAGGGCTTCACCCGCAGCCTCGCCAAGGAGGTGGGTCGCGGCACCACCGTTCAACTGGTACGCACAGCGGAGTCCACGGATGCGGAAACCCTGCGCTCCACGCTGGACTTCTTCCTCTCCGGCCGATCGGCCTACGTGGACGGTCAGGTGGTGACCGTGGGCGCTCCGGTGGGGCCGTTGTCGCAGGACACCCTCGCGGGCAAGGTCGCCTTGGTGACCGGGGCGGCGCGGGGGATCGGGGCGGACATCGCCCGGGTGCTCGCGCGCAACGGCGCCCACGTGGTCTGCCTCGACGTGCCGAGCGCCGGTGACTCCCTCGCCGCTGTCGCCAACTCGCTCGGTGGTACGGCGTACCAGTCGGATCTGGCGGTGGAGAACGCGGCCGCGCGCCTCGTCGACCACCTGAAGGACCGCCATGGCCGAGTCGACGTGGTCGTGCACAACGCGGGCATCACGCGGGACAAGACGCTGGCCAACATGCGCCCGGACCAGTGGGACCAGGTCTTGGCGGTGAACCTCGCCGCACCGGTACGCGTGACCGACGCGCTGCTGGCGGCCGACCTGATCCCGGCGGGCGGGCGGATCGTCGGCGTGTCCTCGGTAGTGGGCCTGTCGGGTAACCGCGGCCAGACGAACTACGCGACCTCGAAGGCGGGCGTCGCCGGCTGGGTACGCGCGCTGGCCCCGACGCTGGCCGAACGCGGCATCACGGTCAACGCGGTCGCGCCGGGCTTCATCGAGACCGCCATGACCGCCCACCTGCCGCTGGTGGTACGCGAGGGCGGCCGCCGCATGAACTCGCTGGCCCAGGCCGGCCTGCCGATCGACGTCGCCGAGACCATCGGCTACTTCGCCGAACCCGGCTCGGCCGGAGTCACCGGCAACGTGCTGCGGGTCTGCGGCCAGCAGATGCTGGGGGCGTGATGCTGCTCCGCGCGGCTGCCACGTTGATCCCCCGGCCCCGGCCGGCGGTCCTGCCGTCCACTGTGGTGGAGTTCTCCGCCACCGCGTCGGTCTCCGCGGTGGCCGCCTACAACGCGGTGTGCGGATTCCCGCTGCGCTCCACGCTGCCCGCGACATACCCGCACATCATGGCCTTCGGGTCGGCCATGCGCCTGATGTCGGGCGGCGACTTCCCGTTTCCGGTGGTCGGATTGGTGCACATCGCCAACTCGCACGTCGTGCACGGTCCGCTGCCGTTGGACGCCTCGCTCGACTTCTCGGTCGTCGCGCGCGATCTCCGGGCTCATCGGCGGGGGCGGCAGTTCGACGTCGTCACCACCGCATCCCTCGACGGTTCCCTCGTCTGGGAGGAGACGTCGACCTACCTGCGGCGGGGGAAGCCCACCGCGGAGGTCGCCGCTGACGCGGACGACGCTTCGCTGGACGGGCCGCCGTCGGCGGTCCTCCGGTTCGCCGCTGACGCGGGACGGCGGTACGCCGCCGTCTCCGGCGACTACAACCCCATCCACACTTCGCGGCTGGGCGCGCGCGCCTTCGGCTTCGCGCGCCCCATCGCACATGGGATGTACACGCTTGCGCGTGTCCTCGCCGCTACGCGAGTTTCCGCTGACGCGGCTACGGCTCGCTTCCGCTCGCCTGTCCTGCTCGGCCGGTCGGCCGAGCTGCGCGCCACCTCGGCTGCCGCCGAGGTCCGCTCAGGAGAGCGGGTGCACCTATTCGTCGAGTTGGCATGATCAGGGTCATTTCCCTGTCGCCATAGCAGCATGGAAATGACCCTGATCATGGAACTCATCCACAGGGGCTACCCAGCACCGCTGCGCCGCCTTTGAATTATCTCTGTGGATGTCTTAGCGAAACTGCTGGTGCTTCAGGAGAAGATCGCCACCGACACGCAGCTGGCCGAGGTCGGCGTCACGCCCGGAATGCTCCGGTGGAAGCTGAAACGCGGGGACTGGCAGCGCGTACTGCCCCGGGTCGTGGCCGCCTTCTCCGGTGCGCTCACTCGGCGACAGCAGTTCATCGCGGCCGGCCTCTACGCCGGCGCTCGGGCGCAGATCGCCGGGCTGAGCGCGCTGGAGATCCACGGCTTCCGGTATCTCCCTCGCGAGTCGGCAATCGACGTGCTGGTCCCGCATGAGCGGCGGCTGCGGCGCGTACCACGAGTGCGGTTGCATCGCACGGATCGCCTCGATCCCACGGAATGGCCCTACGCGGGATGCGTACGCGTCTGCTCACCCGCTCGTGCCGTCGTGGACGCGATGCGTACGGGTCATGACTCCCGGACGATCCGTGGCGTGGTCGCCGAAGGAATCCAGCGGGCGATCACCACGATCCCCGACCTGCGACGCGAGCTGGAGTTCGCCCAGCGCAACGGGACCGCCGTCCTCCGCGCGGTCGTCGACGAGGTGGCCGACGGCGTGCGGTCGGCGCCGGAGGCGGACTTGCGACGGCTGACGAAACAGAGCCTGATCCTGCCGGCGATCAGCTGGAATCCGCAGCTGATGGACGCCGCCGGCGACGACTTGCCGACGCCCGACGGCTACTTGGAGGAAGCCGCGCTGGCGGTGGAGGTGGACTCGCGGGAGTTCCACTTTTCGACGGACGGCTGGGAGGCCACGCTGCGACACCACAATCTGCTGGCAGCGGCGGGAATCCTGGTGCTGCGCTTCACGCCGAAGCAGATTCGGGAGGCGCCCCACTCGGTGCTGGCCGAGATCGAGCGAGCCTTCATCGTTCGGTTGGCGGCGCGCGCAGGGGCTCACTGCAAGATCAGGGTCATTTCCACGTTGCCATAGCGACATGGAAATGACCCTGATCAAGCGGGTGTTACGTCCAGGCGAGAAGGGCCGCCTCGGGGTCGGCGAGGAACGCGCCGACGTCGGCGAGGAAACGGGAACCCAGCTCCCCGTCGATGATGCGGTGGTCGAAGGAGAGGCCGAGCGTCGTCACCTGACGCAGCTTGACCTTTCCCTTGTACGCCCACGGCTGCTCGCGTACGGCGCCGAAGGCGAGGATCGCCGCTTCGCCGGGGGGCAGGATGGGCGTACCGGTGTCGACGCCGAAGACGCCGACGTTGGTGATGGTGAAGGTGCCGCCGGTCATCGCGGCGGGCGGCGTCTTGCCCGACTTCGCCACGGTCACCAGGTCGGTCATCGCGTCCGCCAGCTCGCGCAGCGAGAGCGCCTGGGCGTCGGCGATGTTGGGCACGATCAGCCCACGGTCGGTCGCGGCGGCGATGCCGAGGTTCACGTAGTTCTTCACCACGATCTCCTGGGCGGCCTCGTCCCACGCCGAGTTGACCATCGGGTGCCGCTTGATCGCGAGCAGGACCGCCTTGGCCACCATGAGCAGGGGCGAGATGCGTACGTCGCGCCAGTCGCGCTGGGTGCGCAACCGGTCGAGCGCTTTCATCGACCGGGTCATGTCGAGGGTCAGGAACTCCGTGACATGCGGTGCGGTGAAGGCCGACGCCACCATGTTGGCCGCCGTCAGCTTGCGTACGCCCTTGACGGGAATCCGCTGCTCCCGCTCACCGGCGGCGACGACGCGCGCCGGGGCCGGGGCGGACCGGGCCGCCTCGATGTCGGAGCGGGTGATCGACCCCTGCGGACCGGTGCCCGTGATCGTCGTCAGGTCGACGCCGAGATCGCGGGCCAGCTTACGGACCGGCGGCTTGGCCAGCACCGAAGCGCCCCCGTTGACCGGTGCCGGAGCGGCCGGAGCCACCGGAGCCGGAGC
>JABFYB010000387.1 GCA_013361475.1 Hamadaea sp. | reverse complement strand
GAGGAACTCCTGTTCGGCGGCGTGGTCGGTGAAGCCGGGCGTCATCGCCAGCAGCTCTCGGCCGACCGCGTCGCCGGGTTCGGCGGACGGCTCGGAGACTTCCGCTTCTCCTTCGGCGACGGCGTATGACCAGATGGTGGGGCCGCTGACGTGCAGGGCGGTGCGGGGGTCGCGCCGGAGCTGGCGGACTTTGAGGCGGTCGGCGGTGGAGGAGACGCGGATCGTGCGGTCGGCCCCGCTCCACCGGTAGAGCACTGTGGATAGATGGGGATGACCGTCTCGTTTGACGCTGGCGAGGATGCCGAACCGCTGTCCGCCGATTAGCCGGGCGGCTTCCTTCTCGGTCAGCGGGATCGGTGGTGCGCCGCTCATGGCCAGAGTTCCGAGGGCACGTAGTGCGTGTCGTACAGCTCCTGGGTCTGCAGCAGGTCGTCCCAGGTTGCCTCACCGGCGTGGACCCGGTCGAGGAGCCGGAAGTAGTCGGCGCGGGGCGTACCGGGGGTGAAGACGCACAGGAAGTCGGCGTCGTGGCCGGGCGCCGGGGCGTACGCGTGGGGCATGTAGGGCGGCACGAGCAGGAAGTCGCCCTCGTCCAGGGTCAGGATCTCCTGACCGAGCAGGACGCGCAGCCGGCCGTCGAGGACGAAGAACAGCTCGTCGCAGTTGGCGTGGAAGTGCGGCGGGGCGCCCGGTGTGCCGTCTCGGAGGGTCGTGCGCTGGCTGGTGAGGACGCCGCCGGTCGCCTCGGCGTCGGCGAGCAGCGTGATCACGCTGGACGGGTCGCTGCGGAGGATCTCGGCGTCGGCGTCGCGGACGAGCACGCCGCCGCGGAGCAGAGCGAAGCCGCTGAGCTGGGTGGAATCGGACACGAAGGCCTCCGGGACGAAAGAAGAAGACGAGACGTCCTGTCTCGCGTTGAACTGTGCCCTGAGAGATCGCGGTTGTCAAGACGAGACGTTTCGCCTCGCGAGCGGTAGAGTGATGGTCCGTGAGCCGTCAACCCGATCCCAACCGGCGCAACGAGCAGTCGCGGCAGGCGATCCTGACCGCCGCCGCCGACCTGTGCGCCGAGGTCGGCTATGCCGCCGTCACCGTCGAGGCGATCGCCTCCCGGGCGGGCGTCGGCAAGCAGACCATCTATCGCTGGTGGCCGTCGAAGGCGGCGGTGCTGCTGGAATACATGCACCGCGTACGCGAGGAGCGGGCCGGCTTCCCCGACACCGGCGACCTGTACGCCGACCTGCTCACGCAGACGACCGCACTGCAAAGACTCTTCGGTTCCGACGCCGGTGCGGTGTGGCGTGGGCTGTTGATCGCCGCGCAGTCCGACGACGTCGCCGCCGACGGCGTACGCGAACTGCTGGAGCAGGCCGTCGTGGAGGCGAAGGACCGCCTGGCGAAGGCGCAGGGCACCGAGGAACTGAGGGTCGACGCCGACCTCGACATGGCCGTCGAGCTCATCTTCGGCCCGTTGTACCACGCCTGGCTGCTCCGGGCTCGGCCGCTGCCGGAGGCGTACATGTCGGATGTGCTGAAGCTGGCGTTCGACGGACTGAAGCCGGCCCACGTGGCTCGATAGAGTTCGCGGATGGACGACGCCCACCGGATCTACCGGGAGTTGGTGTTGCGTGAGTTCTGGCCGGAGATCCGCGTGGGTCTCAACCTGGCGTTCTACCGGACGTATTGCGTGCCGCGCATCGCGCGGCTGCTGCTCGGCACCGGGGAGCTGACAGGGCGGCCGCTCAAGCGGGCCTATGACACCGGCGTGATCATGTATGAGCTGATCGCACACGGCGTCGACCATCCGCGCGGACGCCAGGTGCTGTCGGCGCTGAACCGGATGCATCGCGCGCACGACATCAGCGACGAGGACTACCGGTACGTGCTGGGCACGCTGGTGTTCATCCCGACGCGGTGGGTGGACCGGTATGGCCCGCGACCGCTGACCACCGTGCAACGGGCGGCGACGCTTGGCTTCTATCGGCAGGTCGGTGCGGCCATGGGCATCCCTGCGATCCCGGCGACGTGGGAGGGGTTCGAGGCGGAGTTCGAGGCTTACGAGCGCGCCGCCTTCGCCTTCGACCCGGCGGCGGCCACCCTCTTGGCGTCGACAAAGGACCTTATGGTGCAACGACTGCCGAAGCCGGTGCGCCGGTTCGGATTCGTCCGCTCGATGACGGCGGCATCGCTGGACGTGCTGCTCGACGAGCCGGCGCGGCGGGCGCTGGGGCGGCCGGAGCCGAGCCCGATCCTGCGCCTCACCGTCCATATCGGACTTAAGCTGCGGGCATGGGTCCGGCGGTGGCGACCGGTGCCGGTGGCCGACCAATGGCAGCCGGGGCGGGCCAACGTGGCGTATCCGGCCGGATACACGCTGGACCAGATCGGGCCGCACACCTGATCTACCGGGCGATGTGGCGGTCCCGACCAGATCCCATGACGGATCGATGACAGGTGGCCGGAGTGGCCGGTAGCGCGGTTAGCGTGCTCCGCGTGTGGCAGCATTCCCGGCTCAACGCGCCCCCGGCCCGCGAATTGCCGGATCGGCCGCCCTTCGAGGTCCTGACGGCCACGGTACTCCTCGATCGGCTCGTCCGCGCCCGGCCCCAGCCGTCGAGCCTGCTCGACGTGGGGTGCGGTGGGGGACGGCTGTTGCGGTTCGCGTTGCGTTTCTTTCCGGGTACGCCGATGACGGGGGTCGACGCCGATCCGCAGGCGCTGTCGATGGCGGCGGCCAACGCGCGGCACGCTCGCTTCGTCCGGGGTACGCCCAACGCGCTGCCGATGCCGGCGGCGAGCGTGGACATGGTGACGACCCGGCAGCTCGCACCGTTCGCGCCCTGGCCGGTCGAGCTGGCCGAACTCCGGCGGGTGCTGGTGCCCGGCGGCGTCCTGGGATTGGCCGGCATCGCCACTCCGTCGCCTGGTCACCTGGTGGCGTACGGGTTCGCGATCGTCGACACCCAGTTCGTGCCCGCCACCCCGGCCGAACCCGGGTTCAGCGTGCTGATCGCCCGCGCCGTCGGCTCACTGCCCGGTTATCCCAACAGCTCGCTGTAGTCGATGGCGGTCAACGGCCCCTCCGACAACGATCCGTCCCCTCGCGGTACGCCCACCGGCAGCCCGTTCCGGGTGAACACGACGCCATGGATGTCGCCCCGGGCGGTCAGCGTGCAGACGAGCTGGGCGTACGCGAGGGCCTCGTCGGCGCGGCCGCTGCCCTCGACCGGGACGGCCAGGGCGATCTCGGCCCGGTCGCCCACGACCGAGACGGCCGCCACGACGTCGGTGCCGCCGAGCGCGGTCGCCAGGCCGGTGTCGCGCTCGGTCTGCGTCGGGCCGGCCTGCAGGGCGCTGATCAGTTCGTCGACGGTCGGCCGGGCGTCCACTCGGCGGTTGATCCGGACCAGCTTCCCGTCGAGGACGAAGTACAGCACCTCGGTGAGGCGCCCGGTCGGCGTCGTCGCCGGCGCGGACGGCACCGGCGAGCTGAGCCCGGCGAACGGGCCGGGCGGCGGCGACACGCTGCGGGGATCGGACTCGGCGGGGACGCCGCAGCCGGCGGCCAGCAGAACGCTTAGGAGGACGGCGACTCGGCGTCTCACCCGAGCCTCCCGTCGGCGGGACCGGAGCCACTCGGCTGCTCCTGGGTGAGGTCGAGGTCGACGCGGAAGCGGGCGCCGCCGCCGGGCCGGTCGACGACGGTCGCGTCGCCGCCATGGGCCAGGGCGTGCTGCCTGACCAGCGCCAATCCCAGGCCGGTGCCGTCGGAGTCGGCACGGGCGTTCGCCGCACGCCCACGGACGAAACGGTCGAAGATGGACAGGCGATCGGTGGGCGGCACGCCCGGACCCTCGTCGTCGACCTCCAGCCGGCCCGACGCCGGGGTGCCGCCGAGGCGTACGGCGACCGGGCCGCCGCCGTGGCGTACGGCGTTGTCGAGGAGGTTGGCGATGATCTGCTCGAACCGGCGCCGATCGACCGGCCAGACGAGATCGGCGCCCGGCTCGGTGACGACGGTCGCCGGATCGAAACCCTTGCGGGCGAGTACCTGCCGGGCCAGCTCGCCCACGTCGGTGGGACGGCGATCGACGGCTTGATCGGCGCGGGCGAGCTCGAGGAGATCGGTGACGAGCGTCTGGAAGCGTTCCACCTCGTCGGTGACCAGGGAGGCGGCCTGGGCCGTCCGGGGATCGAGCTGCTCGCGGCGGCGGGCGAGCACACTCGCGGCGGCGGCCAGCGTCTGCAGCGGCGAGCGCAGCTCGTGGCTCACATCGGCGGCGAACCGGCGGTCGCGTTCCAGCCGTGCGGCGAGCTGGTCGACCATGCGGTTGAACGAGGTGGTCAGCCGCTCGAGATCGGGTTCGGTCGCCGGATCCAGCCGGGCCGTCAGGTCGCCCCCGGCGATGTCCCGGGCGGCGTCGGCCACCACGTGCATCGGCCGCAGCACACGGCGGCTCGCGTACGCGCCGAGGGCCGCACCGGCCGCCGTCGTCGCCGCCGCCACCAACGCCAGCACCAGCGACATGACGCGGAGCGTCCGGTCCAGCTCGTTCATCGAGTCGATCATGTAGAAGCGGCTGCCGTCGGGCAGCGGGATGCCGATCGCCAACGCCGGCCCGCTGTCGGTGCGTACGCGTTGCACAGCGGTCTGCCCGGAGCCGACCAGGGACTGCAGATCGGCGGGCAGCGCCTTGGTGTACCCGGTGTCGGCGGTACGCGAGTAGAACCGGCCGTTCCGGTAGACGATCGCGTGCCGGCTGCTGCCGGTGTCGAGCGTACGCAGCACCTCATGGACGTCGGGGTCGTAGTCGGCGGCCAGCCCGGCGTTGGTGACGTTCGCGTCGAAGTACGCCGCCCGCAACGCCGACCGCTCCCGCCCGCTGAGCAGCGTCTGCTGGGTGATCTGGAACGACGCGATCGCGATCGTCGCCGAGATGACCAGCGCGCCCAGGGCGAACGCCGCCGTCACGCGTACCCGGAGTCCGGGGTGCCGGAGTCGCCTCATCGCTGCAGCTTGTAGCCCAGGCCGCGGACGGTGACGAGGTGCTTCGGGGCCGACGGCTCGACCTCGATCTTCTGGCGCAGCCGCCCGACGTGGACGTCCACGAGGCGCTCGTCGCCGAAGTCGTACTCCCAGACGCGTTCGAGCAGCTGCTGCCGGGACAGCACCATGCCGGGGTGTTCGGCCAGCTCGCACAGCAGCCGGAATTCCGTACGCGTCAGCGCGACCGGTTCGCCGTTCAGGGTGACCTCGCCGGCCAGCGGCAGGATGGTCAGCTCGCCGAAGGTCAGCGTCGGCATCGCCGTCGCGGCGGCCCGCGCCCGGCGACGCAGGGCTCGCAGCCGGGCGGTCAGCTCCTTGACGGCGACCGGTTTGACCAGATAGTCGTCCGCGCCCGCCTCCAGCGCGGCGACGATGTCGTGGGTGTCGCTGCGGGCGGACACGACGACGATCGGGACGTCGTCGGCGCGCCGAAGTTCCCGGATCGTATCGAACCCGTCTAATCCGGGCAGCATCAGGTCGACCAGGACGGTGTCGGCCGGGTTCCGGCGTTGGCGGGCCAGGCCCTCCTCGGCGGTCGGGGCGCCCTCGGCCGCGTAGCCCTCGTCCTCGAGGGCCAGCACCAGCGACAGCCGGATCCGGTCGTCGTCTTCAATCACCAGCACCGAGGCCATGTCGGCCATCATGCCGACCCATCGCGCCGCTGACCAGCGACGAAGCGGGCGTATGAGACGTGATCGGCGGTTTGTCACGAGACTGTCATGCATTGGGGCCGCAGTCGCCACATCCGTTTCCCAAGGTCGGAGCGTCACCGGAAAGCAGTGGGCAGACAACCGGAGGTGGGACTGTGGGACGTACGTCGGTGAGCCGGATACCCGTCGTCGAGCTGGTCATCACCGAGGAACTCGACCTCTGGGCGCTGTCGCGGCTGACGAGGCTGCTCGACGACGCCCTGGCCGTGTCGCCGGTCGAGATCGTGATCGACCTTGCGCAATGCCCCTACCTGGACGCCGCCGCGATCGGGGTGCTGCTGGAGGCGCATCGGCGCGCCCGGCTCGACGGCGGGCTGCTGACCCTGCGGTCGCCGTCGGAGCGGCTGCGGCGCAATCTGCGGCTGGCGCGGGCCGACCGGGTCCTGCACGTCATCCCACCGGAAGTCCCCGCCGAGCCACCCGCCGACATGCCCGCCGAGCTGCCCGCCGGCGTCCCCGCCGACCGGGAGGTCTGATGCGGCCCGAGACGTTCGAACTGGTCACGCTGGCCCACGCGCTGCCGGTCGAGGTGACCTCCCCCGCCTGGCGGCTGCGCCGCCGAGCTGCCGATCCCACCGCTGGTTTCGCGGAGGCGACCGGCGAGCGGGACGGAGTGTGGCTGGCGCTCCACGACACGCTGCCCCGTGACGCCGAGGTGGCGGGCGCCTGGCTGTCCGGCCTGTTCGCGCCGCGCGCTGACATCGACGAGTACTACCTCGGGCAATGCCGGGAGACCCTGCTGCCGCTGATGCACGCGTGCGGTCCGCCGCCGCAGTTCCACCAGCCGTGGCAGGCGGCGTACCGGCGGGTCAACCATCGGTACGCCGTCGCGACGGCCCGGCTCGCCGCGCCGGAGGCCACCGTGTGGGTGCACGACTACCACCTGCTGCTCGTGGCGGGCTACCTGCGCCGGGCTCGGCCGGATCTGCGGATCGGCGTACAGCTGCAGGTGCCGTTTCCGCCGGTGGAGCGATTCCTGCGAATGCCCATGCGGGACAAGGTGATGCGCGGGCTGCTGGGCGCGGATCTGCTCGGGCTGCCCGACGCGCGGTCGGCCGCCAATTTCCTCGACGCGGCCCACGAGCTGACCGGCCTGCGCCGGGGTGACCGCCTGCTGCTGGCCGACGGGCGGATGGTGGTGGCGACCGCCTTCCCGCCCTCGGTCGACGCCGACCGGTTCGCCGGGCACGCGGCCGACCCCGACGTCCGTGAGCGTGCCCGCGAGTTGCGGGAGAGCCTCGGCGATCCGCGTACTGTGCTGCTGTCGGTCGGCGCGCTCGACGAGCACGAAGGCGTGGAACAACGGCTGGACGCGTACGCGCAACTCATCGCGGAGGGCCGCGTCGATCCGCTGTCGACGGTGCTCGTGCACGTGGCGGCGGCCGGTTCCGAGACCGCTCATCCGGCGGCCGTGCAGGAGCGGGTGGACCGCCAGGTGGCGCAGATCAACGGGATGTACTCCCGGCTGGGCCATCCCGTCGTCCACTACGTCCGCCACGAGCTGGACCCGGCCGAGCTGACCTCGCTGTACCTGGCCGCCGACGTGCTGCTGGCCCTGCCGCTGCGGCAAGGGGCGACCCTCGCGGCCAAGGAGTACGCCGCCAGCCGCCTCGACGACACGGGCCGGATCGTGCTCTCGGAGTTCTCGGGGACGGCGGCCGAACTGCCGGAGGCGACCATCGTCAACCCCGAGGACCTGGCCGAGGTGAAGGACGCGATCTGCGCCGCGATCGACCTCCGGGGCAAGCCCGACGAGGCGATGGCGGCCATGCGTGGACGCGTACGCGGTCACGACGCGCCGAAGGCCACCCGAGCATTTTTAGCCACAGTGGACGCGGTGACCGCGTATCGCACGACGAACAAGGCGCGGACGGCGTGCGCGCGGTGATGTGGCGGCTGCTCGCCGGGGTAGGGTCGGTGATGCTTCCGTACACACCGGACGATTCGCTCCCGAAGGAACTCGCGATCGCCCGGGCGATCGCCGCCGTTCCGCATCGGGGGGACGGCGTCCGCGAATGGACGTTCGCCGGTGCGACGCAGGCCCACGGTTGGTGGCTCGTCGTGCTGGAGGAGCCGCGCTCGGTCCACGTCGTGGAGGTGTGCGCCCGGACCGGTGACGTCCGGGTGATCACCTCCCGGGACGCGACCCCGCCGGTGGGCCGCCGCGGCCGGCTCTAGGCGTTCAGGTATGCCAGCACCGCCAGCACCCGCCGATGGGAGTCGTCCGACGGCGGCAGGCCCAGCTTGGCGAAGATGTTGCCGATGTGCTTCTCCACGGACACCGGGGCGAGCACGAGGGCGGCGCAGATCGCGGAGTTCGACATGCCCTGCGCCACGAGGTCGAGCACTTCGCGTTCCCGGGGCGTGAGCGCGGTGACGCCCTGGTTCTGGGCGTTGCGGGCGAACAGCTGGCGCACCACTTCGGGGTCCATGGCGGTGCCGCCCGCTGCCACACGTTCCACCGCGTCGAGGAAGTCGTCGAGCGCGGTCACCCGGTCCTTGAGCAGGTACCCCACCGCGCCCTTGCCGTCGGCGAGCAGTTCGGCGGCGTACGTGCGCTCGACGTATTGGGACAGGATCAGTACGGGCGCCGGGCGGAGCTTCAGTGCCGCCCGGATGCCCTCGTCGCGGTAGGACGGCGGGAGGCGTACGTCCACGATGGATAGATCGGGCCGGTGTTCGGCGACCGCTTCGAGCAACGCGTCGGCGCTGTCGACGGCGGCCACCACCTCGTGGCCGGTGCCGGTCAGGATGCGGACCAGGCCGTCGCGGAGCAGCAGCAGGTCTTCGGCGATCACGATGCGCATGGGATCTCCGCTCTCAGGCGGGTCGGCCCGCCGCTGGGACTGGTGACGGTGAACGTGCCGTCGAGGGCCTCGATCCGGCGGCGCAGGCCGTCGAGCCCGGAGCCGCTCGGGTCGGCGCCGCCCGTGCCGTCGTCGGTGACCTGCACGAGGAGCCGGTCGCGGACCGACATCGCGACCGAACAAGAGGTGGCCGCCGCGTGCTTGACCGCGTTCGCGAGGCCCTCCGCGACCACGAAGTACGCCGCCGACTCGACGGCGGGGGCGAGCCGCTCGGGCACCTCGATCGAGACGGCCACCGGGAGGGGGCAGTCCCCGGCGAGCGCGCTCACCGCTGCGGCCAGCCCCCGGTCGGTGAGGATCGGCGGGTGGATGCCGCGGACGAGCCGCCGCAGCTCGGCCAGGGCCTCGTCGAGCTGACGGCGGGCGGTCGCCACGTCGTCGGCGAGGTCGGGGAGCCCTGGGCGGGCCCGGCGTTCGGCCAGCGCGAGCGTCATCCCGGCGGCGACGATGCGGGCCTGGGCGCCGTCGTGCAGGTCCCGTTCGATCCGGCGCAACTCGGCCGCCTGGGCGTCGACCACCCGCGCCCGGGTGTCGGCCAACTCCTGGGCGCGCCGGACGAGCCGGCCGTGCTCACCCGGGGCGAGCAACGCGACCGCCACCCGGGCCTGCGCCGACGCCAGCTGCCGCACCAGCCACCAGACGATCGGGATCAGGGCGATGCCGACCGCCGAGATCAGGAGACGGCCGCTGTGCGTACCCATGGCTTGCTGGATCAGGGGATGCGCGCGGCGTTCGGGAACCGACCAGGCCCAGGCCGGGGCGACCACGGCCGCTGCCGTGACGACGGTCGGGACCACCGCGACGATGCCGAGGACGAGGCCGAGCGGGAGCAGTAGTGCGAACCAGGCCATGTCGCGCCACGTCGCGGGCTGGGCCGCGAGCTGGCGGACCCGCGCTCGGCCGGTGGCGGTGGCCGGGAGGTACGGCGAGGCGATCGGCGTGCCGAGGACCCACGCGGCCCGGCGGCGTTCGAGCCCGGCCAGGTGGCGGTCCGCCCAGGTGACGGCCAGGAAGACCGGCGCGCCGAGGGCGGTGACCGCGCCGACCGCCATCAGCAGCGTCGTGGCGAGCGTCCAGAGGAACCCGGCCGGCCCGGCGACCAGGCTGGTCACCAGATAGGCGAGGGATCGGGCGGTACGCACCAGGCGGAGTGTAGCTCGCATGATCATTGCGCCGGCCATGCTGCTTGCGGCGACGAATCGTCCGTGGAAACGACGTGGCTGACGCAATGATCACACCTCCTCAGATCGGCCGGACCGAGCGAAGAACCAGGCGTGCGGGCAGGGTTCCCGCGGCCAGACCGAGCAGGCCGACCACCCCGAGCAGCCCCCCGTACGCGACGGGGTCGACGATCAGCCGCAGCGTCCCGTCCTGGGCGGTGCTGAACGCCGCGACCACGACGGTGGTGACCGCGATCCCGAGCGCCAGCCCGACCGCGACGGTCAGGACCGCTTCCCGGGCGGTCATCCGGCGGATCTGGCCGGGGGTCGCGCCGAGCAGCCGCAGTTGGCTCAGTTGCGCCCGCCGGGTGGCCGCCGCCACCGCGAAGGTGTTGACGACGGCGATCGCGGTGAATCCGAGCGAGACGGCGATCATGATCTCCCAGGCGCCCTGTCGCTCGTCGGCGTCGCCGGACGCCTGCGCCTGCGGCGGCACGACGTGCATGCCGTCGAGTGTGAGCGAGCCGTGGTACGCGACCGAGGTGACCACGCCTCGCGGATCGTGCGCGGCGACGAGGCCGGCCGGGGCGAGCAGGTCGCCGAAGCCGCGGTTGTTCGCGAAGACGCCGGTCAGCTTCAGCGCGGTCGCGTAGCCGTCGGGCAGCCACACCTGCACGGTGTCGCCGACCTGCCAGCCGTTGGCCCGCGCCAGGTATTCGCTGGCGGCCAAGCCGGATGAGCCGGTCGCACCGCCATCAGCCAAGGTCGCACCACCCTTGGCCGGGGCCGTGCCGCCGGGCAGGGTGCCGACGGTGAAGCTCAGGTCCAACGTGGGCTTGCCCTGCTGCTGGATGCCATAAGCTGCGTAGTCCTCGGGCTTGCCCCCCTCGTCGACGATCAGCCGGGTCGGCAGCAGCGCGGTGTAGTCGCCGGTGCCCGGAAGCGCGGACAGGGGGAGCGCTCCGGTCGCGATGGACGAGCCGGAGAGGCGGGCGCGTGACTGGTCCGCCGCGAGATCGGCGGACAGGGCGCTGTTGAGTAGCATCGGCGCGTTGATCGCGACCATCAGGGCGAGCGGCACCGCAACCGAGGTGACCCGGCGGTTCTCGGCCCGGGTGAACGCGCCGGCGAGCCAGCCCGCGATCCCCGTCAGCCCGGCCAGCCGGGACAGCGCCCCGCCGAGCAGGCGGACCAGCAACGGACCGGCCGCGCCGACCGCGCTCAGCAGCAAGGCGCTGGAGATGAACGTCATGCCCATGCCGAACGGGCCGTCCAGCGGCACGACCGCGAGGATGACGAGCGCACCCGTGGTGCAGACCGCGGCGGTCAGCGTACGGAACACCCAGCCGGTCCGGCCCTCGACGAGAGTCTCCTGCAACGCCTGCGCGGGGGCGATCCGGATCGCCCGGCGGGCGGCCAACCGGGCGCTGAACTGCGCGACCAGGACGGTGACCGCGATTGCGGCGAGCAGCACGCCGACGTTGACGCGTACGGCGAACTGTGGAGGCACCGCGCCGAGGTCGCGGAAGCGGGCGGCGATCACCTCGGCCACCACGACGCCGAGCGGACCGCCGACGATCGCCGCGACCAGTGTCACGAACAGCGTCTCGGCACTGAGCAGCCGCCACAGTTGGCGGGGCGTCGCGCCGGTCGCCCGCAGCAGGGCCAGCTCCCGCAGCCGCTGCCGGACCGTCAGCGCGACCGTGCCGGTCAGCACGAACACCGTGGCGAACGAGGTGATGCCGATGACGAACCCGAAGATCGAGATCGCCCCGATGTAGTCCGGCAACGCCGACGGCAGATCCGCCTTGACCTTGTCCGGTCCTTCGTAGACGGCGTCGGTGCCGAGCGCGGAGCCGATCGCGTCGGCCGACGCGGCGCCGAAGATCGCGTACGCGGTCGGGCCGGTCAGCCCGGAGACCGTCGCGACGTCGGTGTCGGCGACGAAGACGGCTTTCTGCTCGTCGAGCCGCTGCGCCAGGACGCCCGACACGACCGCTCGGCGCACTCCGGTCCGGCTGACCATCAGAACCTGGTCGCCGGTGTGCAGCCCGAGCGACGGGTCGACGGCGATCTGGCCCCTCGCCGGGGCGGTTCCACTCTGGAGGGTGAAGGGCATCAACGCGGCGCTCGCCCAGCCGTGCCCCACGGCGTTCCCGGTCGGAGATCCGTCCATTGTGGTCAGGCTGAGCGGGAAGGCGTAGTCGGCCGTCACCTGCTCCACGCCCGGCAGCCCGGCCAGCTGATCGCCCCAGGCCGAGGGCAGTGCGGGCGCGCCGGAGAGCCGTTCGGTCTTGGTCTTCGTCTTGTGCTTGCCCTTGCCCTTGTCCTTGACGGTGGTCAGGCTGACCTCGCGGTCCCCGCCGACCATCAGGGTGGCGGCGTCGAATCGGTGCGTCGTCGGGCTGGCGGTCAGCACCGAGAACAGCAGCAGCGCCGCCCCGCCGATGAGCGCCACCGCCAGCACGGCGGCCACGAACGTGCCCAGGAAAGCGGCCAGGCGGCTGCGCAGCCCGGCGAGCGCGAGGCGGATCACTTGGTCACCGCCATCATCTCGTGCGCGATCAGCTCGGCGGTCGGCTCCGGCAGGTCGCGGACGATCCGGCCGTCGGCGAGGATGACGGCCCGGTCGGCCCACGCCGCGGCGGCGGGGTCGTGCGTCACCATGATCACCGCGGTGGCGTACTCGTCGACCACGGAGCGCAGCAGCGCCAGCACCTCCCGGCCCGACTGCAGGTCCAGAGCGCCGGTCGGCTCGTCGGCGAAGATCACCGCGGGCCGCCCGGCCAGCGCGCGGGCCAACGCCACCCGCTGCCGCTGCCCGCCGGACAGCTGCGCCGGCCGCGCGTTCTCGCGCCCGGCCAGACCGACCTTGGCGAGCACCTCGCGCGCCCACGCCCGATCCGGGCGGACACCGCACAACCGCTGCGGGAGCAGCACGTTCTGCTCGACGGTCAAGGCGTCGATCAAGTTGTACGCCTGGAAGACGAACCCGGTGTGCTGACGGCGGACGACGGTGAGCCTCGGTTCGCGGAGCGCGCCGAGTTCCTGTCCGGCCAGGCGTACCCGGCCGGCGTCGGCCCGATCGAGCCCGGCCGCGCATTGCAGCAGCGTCGACTTGCCCGATCCGGACGGTCCCATGACGGCGGTGAAGGTGGCGGCCGCGAAGGACAGGGACACACCGTCGAGGGCTCGGGTGGTGGTGTCGCCGCTGCGATAGGTGCGGCGTACGTCGGTCAGCTCGACGACGGGGGTGGCGTTGTTCATGATCACTATTCTTCTGGCGACGGTCGGGCCGGCCGAGACGGCCAGCAGGTGTCTTCGGTGGTATGGCCAGCCATAGGTGGGCCACCGGAATCCGATTGGCCTTCGACAGCGGCCGCTCCACCTGCGATCGTTGGCTCATGATCAGCTTCGGTGCGCTGCTGGGCGTGGCGACGGTGGCGCTCGGCATGGTGCTCACCCCCGGGCCGAACATGATGTACGTCGTCTCGCGCAGCATCGGCCAGGGCCGCAAAGCCGGGCTGATCTCGCTGGGCGGAGTGGCGGTGGGCTTCCTCGTCTACATCGTCGCCACCGCGCTCGGGCTTTCGGCGCTGTTCGCCGCCGTCCCGGAGCTGTATCTGTCGGTGAAGATCGCCGGTGCGCTCTATCTTGGCTGGCTCGCCTGGAAGGCGCTGCGTCCTGGCGGGGTCTCGGTCTTCGCGCCGACGGCGGTGGAGGCGCACCCACCGGTCAAGCTCTTCGCCATGGGACTGGTCACGAACCTGCTCAACCCCAAGGCCGCCATCATGTACGCGTCGATGATGCCGCAGTTCCTCGACGTGCCGGCGGGTCACGTGTTCTGGCAGAGCGTCCAGTTGGGCACTGTGCAGCTCTGCGTCAGCCTGGCGGTCAACGCGGCGCTGGTCTTCGCGGCCGGCACGATCGCCGTCTTCCTGGCGCGCCGGCCGAGCTGGCTGCGGATGCAGCGGTACGTCACGGGGACGCTGCTGGGGGCCATCGCGGTGAAGCTGGCGACGGACACGAGCCGGCCAGTGCCGGCGTGACGGGTGGCTCATGATCAGGGTCACTTTCCCGTCGCCATGACGACATGGAATTGACCCTGATCATGGTCGAGCGTCCGGCCTACACGGTGAGGACGATCTTTCCGGTCGTCCGGCCGCTCTCGCTGAGCGTGTGCGCCTCGGCCGCGGCGGCGAGCGGCAGCACTGTGGACACCTCCGGACGCAGCCGGCCCGCCTCGACGAGGGCGACGATCTCCCGCAGCCCGGCGTAGTCCGGCTCGACGAGGGTGAAGTTCTCGTCGTGCTCGGTCAGCCGGATCAGCTTCCCACCCGGCCGCAGTACGCGCTGCGACCGCGGCCCGTAGTCGCCGCCGACGGTGTCCAGGACGAGGTCGACGTCGCGTACTGCCTCGGTGAAGTCGACCGTGCGGTAGTCGATCACCTCGTCGGCGCCGAGCCGGCGTACCAAGTCGTGCTTGGCGGCGCTGGCCGTCCCGATGATGTACGCCCCGCGCGCCTTGGCGATCTGCACGGCGAGGTGGCCGACTCCACCTGCCGCCGCGTGGATGAGCACCCGATCCCCGGTACGCAGCCCGCCGGTCTCGATCAGCGATTGCCATGCGGTCAGCGCCGCCAGGGGGAGAGCGGCCGCCTCGACGTGAGTGAGCCCGGCCGGTTTGCGGGCGAACTGGCGGGCGGGCGCGGTCACATATTCGGCGTACGCCCCGGCCTGCCGGGGGAACCACGGCATCCCGAAGACCTCGTCGCCGGGCCGGTAGAGGGTGACGCCGAGGCCGACCTCCTCGACGACGCCGGAGACGTCGTAGCCGAGGATCACCGGGTCCTGCCAGTAGCCCGCACCGCTTTGGCGGGACTTCCAGTCGGTCGGGTTCACCCCCGCACCGTGGACCCGGACCAGGATCTCCGTCGCGATCGGCGACGGCCGGTCCACCTCGATCAGTTCCAGCACTTCGGGGCCGCCCCAGGTCCGGGCGCTCACCGCACGCATCTTCATGCGGTCCAGCTTCGCGAGCGCGGGACGGCGTCACGAGTGGCCAGATGGTCACCTTCCGATAAGATCTGGCCATGTCGTCTGTGCACAAGGTCGCGGTCCTGGCTCTCCCTGGCGTCATCCCGTTCGAACTGGGCATCCCGTCCCGCATCTTCGGCGCGGCCGACGACGACGGACGGCCGCGCTACGAGGTGGCGGTGTGCACGCTCGACGGTGGTCCGGTGCGCACCGAGGCCGGCTTCGGCATCACCGTCGATCACGGGCCGGAGCTGCTCGCCTCGGCCGACACCGTGGTCGTGCCGCCGTTTCACCCGCTCGACGCGGTCGCGCCCGGTTCGCCGGTGGCCGCCCAGCTCGCGTCGGCGCTCGCTGCCCTCCCGGCCGGTACGCGGAAAGTCGCGATCTGCACCGCCGCGTACGCGTTGGCCGTGTGCGGTCTGCTCGACGGCCGTCCGGCGACCACGCACTGGCATGAGGCGGACGAGTTCCAGCGGCGCTTCCCCCAGGTGAAGGTGGACGCCGGGGTGTTGTTCGTGGATGACGGCGACGTCCTGACCTCGGCCGGTGTCGCGTCCGGTGTGGACTTGTGCCTGCATCTGATCCGCCGCGATCACGGCAGTGACGTCGCCGCTCTGGCGGCCCGGCGCTGCGTGGTGCCGCCGTGGCGCGACGGCGGTCAGGCGCAGTACGTCGAGCGCCCGGTGCCGGTGGCGTCGGGCGTCGGCACCGCCGCGACCCGGGACTGGGCGCTGCGCCGGCTGGCCGAACCGTTGTCGTTGCAGCGGTTGGCCGCGCACGCGCGGATGAGCGTACGCACCTTCACCCGGCGGTTCCGGGACGAGGTCGGGATGACTCCCGGGCAGTGGCTCATCCGGCAACGGGTGGACCACGCCCGCGCTCTGCTGGAGAGCACCGATCTGCCGATCGAGCTGATCGCCCGGCGCTCCGGCTTCGGCACCGCGCTGTCGTTGCGCCAGCATCTGCGAGCGGCGGCCGGGGTGTCCCCGGCGGACTATCGGCGGACGTTCCGGGCCCGGGATTCGGCGATCCAGGAGATGTCGGTGGGTGCCGCTACGGTGCACCCATGATCGACACGAGCGCGCGGGTGCGTCCCCTCGAAGACGGTGACGAGCGCGAAACCCTCATCGGCATGCTCGACTTCCTGCGGGCGACCGTGGTCCTCAAGGTGGCCGGGCTCACCGACGAGCAAGCGGCTTCGCGGTCGGTCCCGGCCTCCGCATTGACCCCGGCTGGGCTGGTCAAGCACCTGACGGGGGTGGAGCGCTACTGGTTCAGCATCGACTTCGCCGGGCACGATCTGCCCGAGCCCTGGGGCGAGGCCAACCCGGGTGCGTTCGCCGTCGAGCCGGGGGACACGCTGGCCGGTCTCGTCTCGGCCTACGAGGCGGAGTGCGCCCGGTCCAACGCCGCCATCGTCGACGCCGACCTCGACGAGCGGGCGCGCGCCGACGGGAACTCGTTCACCCTGCGCTACGCGTTGACGCACATGATCGAGGAGACGGCCCGGCACTGCGGCCACCTCGACCTGCTCCGCGAGAGCATCGACGGGCAGACGGGCCACTGACGGGACCTGGGCTGGGGTGATGCCGACCCAGGTCGCCGTCTGTGGACCCACCACGTGCACGCCGGAAGCCGCGTTCGCCTCAGCCGCCCGTTAGGACGGCCGCGCGAGCAGCTCGCGAAGGATCGAGGTGACCTCGCTCGGTGCCTCCTCCGCCATGAAGTGCCCGTAGGCGACGGTCCGATGGTCGAGGTCAGGCGCCCAGGCCCGCCATCGGGCGGCGGCGTCGAAGCCGAGCGCGGCACCCCAGTCCTGCTGGAGCACGGTGACCGGCATCCGCAGGTGGGTGCCCGCCGCTTGATCGGCAAGGTCGTGCTCGACGTCGACGGTGGCCGAGGCGCGGTAGTCGGCGACGATCGAGGGGACGGCCGCGCGGCACGCGTCGAGGTACGCCTGACGGATCGGAGCCGGGATGGCGTCCGGGCGACCGGCCCAGAGGTCGAGGAAGAAGCCGAAGAACGCGTCGGCGCTCGCCTCGATCAGCTGCTCGGGCAGGCCGGGGGGCTGCGCCATCAGGTAGAGGTGGAAGCCGACGGCGGCTGTGGTGCCGTGCATGACGTCCCACATGTCGAGCGTCGGCAGCACGTCCAGGCAGGCCAGATGGGAGACGGCGGCCGGATGGTCGAGTCCGGCCCGGAAGGCCACCAATGCGCCGCGGTCGTGGCCGGCCAGGGCGAACCGGTCGTGCCCGAGCGCCTGCGCGACGGCGACGACATCGGCGGCCATGGTGCGCTTGGCGTACGTGGTGTCGCCGGACGCGCCGGCAAGCGGCTTGTCGCTGTCGCCGTAACCCCGGAGGTCCGGCACGATCACGGTGTGGTCGGCCGCGAGGTCCCCGGCGACGTGCCGCCACATCAGGTGGGTCTGCGGGAAGCCGTGCAGCAGGACGATCGGCCGGCCCGATCCGGCGTACGCGACATTCAGCCGGACCCCGCCGGAGCCGGGCAGGGTGGCGTACTCGAAGGAGGGAATGCGTGCTGTCATGCGTCCACGGTGCGGCGCGCCGATGAGCAACGGATAAGCAGCGCTACGCTGCGCCGGGTGCGGGTCGAATTCGGGGTGCTCGGGCCGGTCGCCGCCTGGTCGGGCGAGCACGAGCCGGTCGCACTGCGGGGTCCCCGGCATCGGGCGGTGCTCGCCCGGCTGATCGTGGCGCGGACTCGTCTGGTGCCGCTCGACGTGCTCATCGACGATCTTTGGCCGGTGCCGCCGGAGAACGCCGCGGCGGCCGTCCGGACCTTCGTCGCTGATCTGCGCCGGGCGCTGGAACCGGACCGGCGGCCGCGTACGCCGGCGAAGCTCCTGGTCACCGAGGGTCCCGGGTACGCACTGAGAACCGATGCGGTGGACGCCTGGCGGTTCGAAGACGCGGTGCGGACGGCGTCGAAGAGCGCTCCGGCGGTGGCGGCCGAGCGGCTGGCGGAGGCGCTGACCTGGTGGCGCGGTCCGGCGTACGCGGACTTCCCGGACGAGCCGTGGACCCGGCCGGACCGGACCCGGCTCAACGAGCTGCGGTCGCAGGCGGTCGAGGCGCTCGCCGAGGCGCGGCTGGAGCTGGGGCAGGCCGCAGCCGTGCTCGGAGACCTCGATACGCACACCGCCGAGCATCCGTGGCGGGAGAACGCCTGGCGGCTGCTGGCGCTGGCCCTCTACCGCGACGGGCGGCAGGCCGAGGCGCTCGGCGTCCTCCGGCGCGCTCGCGAGATGCTGTCCGACCAGCTCGGTCTCGACCCCGGTCCCGAGTTGGCCCGCCTCGAGGCCGGCATTCTGCGGCACGATCCGGTGTTGCGGCCGCTCGCGGGGCAGGTGTGGAGTGCGGCGACCACGGCCTTCGACCGGGCGCTCGCCGCCGACGCGCGGCTGCGTCTGGAGTCCACTGTGGGCATTCTGCGCGGGCTGGCGGTCACGGGCGGCACCGGCTTGCAGGCGTCGCGGGAGCACCGGCTGGCCGCGGTCGCCGCCGCGGAACAGCTCGGCGACCCCGACCTGACCGCGCGGGTCATCGGTGCGTACGACGTGCCGGCCGTCTGGAGCCGGGTCGACGATCCGGACCAGGCCGCGCGGATCGTGGCCGCGGCCCGCCGCACGCTCCTGGCGTTGCCTGAGGGCACGCCGGTCGGTCCGCGCGCGCGTCTGCTTGCCACCATCGCTCTGGAATCCCGAGGGGTACGCGAGCCGCAGCCGGCCGAGGCCGCGAAGGAGTCGGTGGCGCTGGCCCGGGACCTCCAGGATCCCGGCGTCCTGGTCTTCGCGCTCAACGG